>JBKJON010000285.1:0-3525 GCA_046595715.1 Marmoricola sp. | reverse complement strand
GCTCGGTCATGATGAAGCGCTTCATCTTGGGGTTCCAGCGTCGGGTCTGGTGCCCGAAGTGGACGCCGCTCTCGAGGAGCTGGCGCATGGTGACGACTGCCATTTTGATTCTTCCTGTTGTGTCCGAGCACGCTGGCGTGCGCGAACTGGGTTTTCAGTTCGTTGCAGAGATCCCCCGATGTCGCTGGGAGGTCCTGCCCTGACGCTCGTGCGGAGCCCCACCCCGTTGCCAGGGACTGAGGGCCCTCGCCCGCGTGAGTCCGTCCAGCCAGGATCTGCGGGACGGCGCGGAGACGAGCGTGCGAAGTCAACCCGTACGGGTTGCTGGCATCACTGTAACCGGGGACCGATGAGGTGTCGAAATCGGCGGCATATGGTCGCTAGTGTTTGCCAGGTGAGGGTGACGACTGTCGTGGGGGTGGCGCTCCTAGCAGGGCTGACGGCCTGTGGTTCCGACGATCCCCAGGGGAGCGCCGTGCCGGCCCCTGCCCCGAGCAGCACACCCACCCCTGCTTCGCCTCCCCGCGCGCTGCTCCTCGACTTCGACTCGATGCCCGGCCCGGACGCGGGCCGGACCGTGTCCGAGGTCACGGCCTCCGGCGAGGTGGGCGCCGAGGTCCGGGTGGCGACCTCCGGCGCCGCAGCGCTCGAGCCCGTGAAGGGCCCTGACGGCAGCGGAGCGGTTCGCTTCCCGGCCTACACCGGGACCGCCACGGCCCCCGCAGTGGCACTTGTCGTCAACGCCCTGACGCCGGGCAGGCTCGATCCCGACGACGACGACTTCGAGTTCGGCGCGTCCTTCAATCTCGATGCACGCTCCTCCGGCAGCGAGGCCGACGACGGCGACAACCTCGTGCAGCGAGGCACCTACGACAGCCCCGGACAGTTCAAGATCCAGCTCGACCACCGGGTGCTGTCCTGCCGCATCCTCGGCGACGACGGCGAGATCTTCGTAAAGGCGGACGAGCCGGTTGAGCCGGGAGTCTGGTACTCCGCCAGCTGCGCGCGCCAGGGGAAGGAGGTCAGCCTCACCTCGACGCGGTTGGACGGGAATGGCGGCCGCCGGACCTGGCAGGGCTTCGGGCCCACCGGAGTCGTAGCGGTGGGCGGCTTTCCTATGTCCGTGGGCGGCAAAGTCAGCCCTGACGGCGTGCCGGTGGCGTCGGCCGACCCGTTCAACGGCGTCTTGGACGACGTCTTCCTGACCCTTGGCTGACCGGTCGGCGTCCACAGGGCGCCTGTCGCATCCCCGCCTCCACAGGCGCAGATGGGCCGGTCGCCGGTCGGGATCTGCTCAGGCATCGTGGCGGCATGCGCCTACTCGCCTGCCTCGGCCTCGCCCTCGCCCTCACCCTGGTCCTGCTGACGCCCCCTGCACGGGCCGACGTCGTTCCCGCCCCCAGCCGACACGGCGTCTGGCCATTGACCCCCCGCCCGGTGGTGGTCTCCGGCTTCGACCCGCCGGCCACCAGATGGGGGTCCGGCCACCGGGGCGTGGACCTCCTCGGCCACGCCGGCCAGAGCGTTCATTCTTCCCTTGCGGGCACGGTCGTCTTCGCCGTTCCTCTCGCAGGCCGCGGTGTCGTGGTGGTGGACCACGGCGGGGTCCGTACGACGTACGAGCCGGTGAGCGCGAGCGTGGGCATCGGCGACTTCGTCCCCCGCGGTGCGCTGATCGGGACGCTCCAACGAGCCTCCAGCCACTGCTTCCCACGCGCCTGCCTGCACTGGGGACTGCGACGAGGTGAGGCCTACCTGGACCCCTTGACACTGGTCGGGGCCGGTCCGCTGAGGCTGCTGCCGTTCACGACCTGGTCGGTCTTCACGGCCATCACGGCTGCGTAGCACGCTCCGGACCGGGCTCAGGCTCGGGGGTGCGCGAGCCGGTAGGCCTTGCGCAACCGGTCGGTGGTGATGTGCGTGTAGATCTGCGTGGTCGCCAGCGAGGCGTGGCCGAGCATCTCCTGCACCGTGCGCAGGTCGGCGCCTCCCTCGAGCAAGTGGGTGGCGGCCGTGTGCCGGAGACCGTGCGGACCCATGTCGGGTGCCTCGGGGACGTCGGCGAGACGAGCGTGCACCAACGTTCGCACGGCTCGCTGGTCGATCCGCCCACCACGTGCTCCCACGAACATCGCCGCGCCGGCTCCGGCGACGAAGAGCTCCGGCCGGCCGGTCTCGAGCCAGAGCCCGACGGCGCGGTCGGCGGGAACGCCGTAGGGCACCGAGCGCTCCTTGCGCCCCTTGCCCAGCACCCGCACCACCCGACGGTCGCGGTCGACATCATCGATGTCGAGACCGCAGAGCTCCCCTACCCTGATGCCGGTGGCGTAGAGCAGCTCGAGGATCGCGACATCTCGCAGCCCGACGGCACTGCCGTCGTCGGCGCGCACCGCTGCGGCCTCGAGCAGGGCCCGCGCCTGCGCCGCGTTCAGCGCAGGCGGCAGGGGCTTGTGCGCCTTGGGGGTGCCCAGGGAGGCCCCCGGGTCGGCGTCTGCGCGGCCTGTGCGCCGCGCCCAGGCGGTGAAGACGCGGATGGCGGTGGCACGGCGGGCCATGGTCGAGCGGGCCTTGCCGAGGGTCTGTTGCTTGGCCAGCCAGCTGCGCAGCGTCCGTAGCTCGAGCGTCCGCAGGTCCGTGTGGCCCAGCGCGGCTGCGTGCTCGAGCATGCCGTGGACGTCACCGATGTAGGCCCGCACCGTGTGGGCCGCGAGGTCGCGCTCCGAGGCGAGGTGGCGCTCGTAGGCCGCCAGCGCCGTCGCGAGCGCCTCGGGCAGCTCCTCGGTGTCCTCCACCTCGTCAGCCTACGAAGGCTCAGGCCCCGTCGTCCGGAGGCGCGACCGTGCGGGCGTCGCTGGCCACCCGCCAACGGCCGAGCGAGTGCTCCACCAGCCCGGCCCGGTGCAGGGCGAGCAGAGCCTCCTTGGTGCGGCCGTGGGCGATACCAGCGGTGCGGGCGATCGAGCCGGAGTCGACGGCCTGCCTCAGCGGGACGGCGTCGAGCACCTGCCGCTGGCGCGGCGGTAGCCGGTCGCGGGCGCTCTCGGGCTCTCGCGGGTCTGCCAGCGCGAACGTGCCCATCGGCCCGACCGCCTCCAGCACCTCCTCCCCCGAGGTCACCAGGAGCGCGTTCCGGCTGCGGATCAGCTGGTGGGCGCCGGCCGACGGGGCGCTGGTCACCGGACCAGGGACTCCCATGACCGTCCGGCCGAGTCCTCCCGCCCAGCTGGCCGTGTTCAGCGCTCCGCTGCGGATAGCGGCCTCGACCACCACCGCTCCTCGGGAGAGAGCCGCGATCACCCGGTTGCGGGCGAGGAACCGGATGCGCGTCGGAGCACATCCTGGTGGCGCCTCGGAGACGACCAGCCCAACGTCGGCGATGTAGTCGATCAGGCTGCGGTGCGCGGCCGGGTAGGCCCGGTCGACCCCGCACGCGAGCACTGACCCACCGTGGCCGGACGGTCGCGGTGCTCGCGTGCGGGGTCGACCGGGCCTACCCGGCCGCGCACCGCAGCCTGATCGACTACA
>JBKJON010000165.1:0-6115 GCA_046595715.1 Marmoricola sp. | reverse complement strand
CTGGCATCGACGGCGCCGCCGGGTTGGGTGGTCGGTCCGATCCTGGTCGTTTGCGGCCATGGCGCGGCAGAGTGCCGGGACCAGGGTGAGGAGCGCGACGAACGCGTAGACCAGGCCGAGCGACGTGCCCAGGCGGACCTGCTCGACGCCGCTGGCGCCTCGACCCCCGCGAGGCGCCACCGGTCAACATCAGGTCTGTCCGCGGCCGAAGGCACATGCCCGAGGCCAGCCACCGCGGGCGCGATGGCTGGCCTCAGTGGTCGTGCGGGTGCTCCCTGACTAGCCGAAGATGCTCACACCGCCGGGACCGACGAGCAGTCCGACGACGATGAGCAGGATCCCGAAGAGCATCTGCCCGCGCACGAGCGTGACGATCCCGCTGATCACGAGTACGACCGCGATGATCCACAAAATGGTTGCCATGTTGTTGTTCCTCCCTGAACGTAGACAGGACACTCGAACACCAAACCGGTCAACCTCAAACCTCGGCGATCAAACTTCTCGCCACCTCCCCGCCCCTCCCTGGGCGCCTCGGTGGGCCAAGCCCGCGTGTCCTTTCCCCCGGACTGGGGCGGTTCCGTTCTTCGCCCCCTATGGTGACCCCTGACGGAGGAGCCTCGTCCAGCCAGATCGAGGTGAGTGCCGTCCTCGAAGGGGGGCCATGCACGACATGCGTGAGAACCCGCCCGGGTGGTACCGCGACCCCGACAGTCCCAAGTGGCATCGCTACTGGGACGGCGCGAGCTGGCAGGAACCGATGGCCGACCTGCTGGAGAGGCAGCGCAAGGCCGCCGCGGACGATGAGACGCCGCAGGGATGAGCGAACGGGCACCATGTGGGTACTGCGTTGTCGAACCACTCAGCCAGCTAGGAGCCCTACGTGAGTACCGATCACCCCGAGGACCACACTCCGTCGGACACGACGTCGCGTCCCCCGACGAGCGGCCCCTCCCCCGGGACGAACGCACCGGGCGCCACCTACGACCCGTTGCGCGGATCGAGGACCAGCGGCACCTGGGTCGCCGTGCTCGTGCTGGCGCTGCTGCTCGTCCTGCTGGCCGTGTTCATCCTGCAGAACACCCAACAGGCCGAAGTGTCCTTCTTCGGGTGGTCCGGTCAGGCGCCCTTGTCCGCCACCCTGCTGATCGCCGCCGCGGGCGGAGCCCTGGTCGTCGCCGCGGCAGGCATGCTCCGCATCCTCCAGCTCCGTCGACGGGTGAAGCACGAGCGCAAACTCTGACCGGACGGACGGTGGGGTCCTGGCCCCTGGCCCTCCCTGCCGCGCACGCGTGAGCAAGCCGGGGTGGGGGCACTGCACGCCGGTGGCCGCAGACCGACATGGCCTACGTCACGAGCGGGTCCGTGCCCCTTCCACGTGCTGCTCGTCCTTGATGCCGCGGAAGTTGAGGTAGCTGTAGACCACCATCGCGCCGGCGAGGATGCCCGAGCCGATCAAGGTGGCACCGGTCCCCCAGCCGCCCGCCAACCACCACTTGTCCGCGATCGGCCACCAGGCCGGTGACGCCGGGCTGTAGCCCCAGTAGATGCCGAGCGCCACCAGCCACAACACTCCTGCGAACGACATCAGGATGCGGGGCCACGTCTTGACGCTGTCGGCGGCGGTCCGCAGTGCCGCCTCCTTGACCGGGTCGAGACGACGCTCGGCCCACTCGTACTGGGTCGCGAGCAGGGCGACACCGGCGAACAGCGCGAGGAGTCCCGGCCCCGGCAGGACGAGGGCGGCGATGCCGACGAGGATCAGGATCCAGCCCAACCCCTCGAGCAGGACCCGCTTCGCCGTGCTCTTCACATCAATCCCCGTCCTGGGTTCACGACGGTCTGCTGACCGGCCGTTCCCCATGTTAAAGGGCAGGGTGAAAGGGCCGGTCGATCGACTCACTCCTCCTCGTCGGAGCCGGCTTCGTTGTGGGTGCCTGGACGCGGCGCCCAGGGCAGCTCCTTGGCCGGTCGTACGACGATCAGCTCGTCGCCACGCGCCAGCAGCGTCACCGTCGGGTCGAAGTAGCGGTAGACCTTCTCGTCGCGCACCACGGCGATGACCTGGTCGGGCAGCGACTGCGGCGCCTTGCCGACCTCGTTGACGAGGAGGTCCCGCTGTGCGACCTCCAGGCCTTCGCCGTAGGTCAGCAGGTCCTCCATCACCGAGCCGAGGTTCGGTGAGTAGGAGGCCAGCCCGAGCAGTCGTCCCACCGCGTCGGAGGAGGTGATCACGGAGTTGGCCCCGCTCTGCCGCACCAGCGGCACGTTGTCGGCCTCGCGGACCGCGGCCACGATGTAGGCGTCGGGGTTGAGCTGCCGCACGGTCAACGTCGCCAGCACCGTCGTGTCGTCCCTGGCGGTGGTGATGATGACCTGTTTGGCGCTGCCGACGTGGGCTCGACGGAGCACCTCGCGGCGGGTGGCGTCGCCGGTCACGATGGCCAGGCCGTCGGCGTGCGCCTCCTCCTGGGCTCCCGAACCCGGGTCGACGACCACGACCGAGTCACGCGAGGTGCCGTTGCTCACCAGGGTGTCAACGGCGCTGCGTCCCTTGGTGCCGTAGCCGATCACGACAACGTGCTGGTCCATGTTCTTCCTCCACCGGGCGACCCGGAACATCTCTCGCCCCTGCGAGGCGAGCACTTCGAGCGTGGTCCCGATCAACAGCACCAGGAAGGCGATACGGAGCGGGGTGATCAGGAAGGCGTTGATGAGCCGGGCCGACTGGGTGACAGGTGCGATGTCGCCGTACCCGGTCGTGCTCAGGGTGACGGTCGTGTAGTAGATCGCGTCGCTGAGGTCGACGGTCCCGTCCGGGTGGCCCGGCCTGATGTCGGCCCCGTCCCGGTAGCCGGTCCGGTCGACGTAGACGAGCAGGACCGTGAACACCAGCAGGCCCAGGGCCATGAGCAGACGGCGGGTCAGCTCCCACCACGGCGAGCGGTTGGGCGCCGGGAGCTTCAGCTGACCACTGAAACCCTTGGAGGTCAGGGCGTCGGACGCAGGAGGAATCACTTGACGACGTCGCCGTAGATGACGACCTGCTGCTGGATCTTCCCGTCCACGTTGTCCGAGGTGCGGACCGAGACGAACCGGAAGTCGTCACCCTTGCGGGGGACCTCGGCGCCGGGAGCGACGCGCAGCGTGCCGCAGAGCTGCCCGTCGGCGTCCGTACCTTCCTGGCCGTCGAGGGCGTCGCCCTCCAGACACAGGCGCGAAGTGCTCGGGATGAAGCTGACTACCTGGCCCGTGGTGCGATCTGACGTGCCACCACCGATGACCGACCCGGCGAGATAGCCGGCCAGCAGGCAGAGGGCACCTCCCGCCAGGAAGACAGGCGTCGGCAGCGTCACGTTTCCCACGTCCGAAGCATGGCACGGGGGTGGAGCCGCGCCGGGCAGCGACCCTCAGTGGCGCCGTAGGTGGAGCACCGGCGCCAGCCGGCCCGTGGTCGGGCGCCCCCACGTGGCCTCGACGGTGAACGGCCCGTCCGACCAGCGACGAAGGCTGACCCACTCCCCCGGGGACGGGACCCGCGAGCGGTCCCGCGCGATGGCACCGAGCATCTGGGCGCCGTACGACGCACGCACCTCCCCGTCGTCGGTGAGGACGACGAGGACCCCGATCTCTCGTGCGAGGACGCAGCCCACCTCGAGGTCGGCGCTGGCCGCTCGTGCTGCCATCAAGCAAGAACTTCGTTCATGACCGCAAATCTACGTCGGCCCCCGACACGCCGCACCGGCTTATCGCCGGTGGACGATCACGGCGCCGACTTCTCGGCAGCGGCGCCCGGTGGTGGTGTGGCTGGATCGGCGGCCGGGTCTGAGACCGGGTCTGAGACCGGGTCGGCGATCGAATCGGCTAGCGGGTGGGCGGCCGGATCGACCAAGGGGTCGCTGGCATCGGCCGAGGGGTCCTCCTCCGGGGCGACGTGCTCGAGGGAGGTGCGCCAGGGGAGGACGTGCTCGAGCTTGAGTCGCCTGATGCGCTCCATCCGGGCCGAGGTCAGCTCCTTCTGCGGCCAGATCTGGTCGAAGGCGGCGTTGAGCGCCGCGCCGATGAGCACCGCGATCGAGAGCAGGTAGAGCCACAGGAGGATCGCGATGGGTGCGGCGAGCGGTCCGTAGATCGAGGTGGATCCCTGCGCCGTACCGACCAGGACGAAGCGCAGCAGGGCCGAGCCGAACACCCAGCAGAACATCGTGAACACGGCACCCGGCAGGTTGTAGCGCCAGGCCGTCCTGACCGGCACGGACACGTGGTAGAGCGTGGCGAGGAAGCAGACGCCGAGCAGCAGGACGATCGGCCAGTAGAGCCCGTTCAACATCGAGAGCCGGTCGGGCACCGCCTTGCGCACGAGGGTCGGACCGGCCACGACCAGCGGGATCGTGACGACCCCGGTGATCATCCCGAGCACGTAGAGCAGGAAGGACAGGGCACGGGTGCGCACGATCCCGCGCTGGCCACCGAGCCCGTACATGATCGTGATCGTGTCCACGAAGACGTTCAACGCCCGCGACCCTGACCAGAGGGCGAGCACGAAACCGATCGAGACGACGTCGTAGCGCCCGCCGCCGTTGAGCACCTCGTTGAGGGTCGGCTTGATGATGCTGTTGACCGTCTGCGGGGTCAGCGCCTGACCCGCGATGCTCAGCACTGTCGAGCGGACCTCGTCGATCTGGGTGTCGCTGAACTGGGCGAAGATGTAGCCGATCGAGCCCGCCAGCGCGAAGATCAGCGGCGGGAGCGACAGCACGGCGAAGAAGGCGGCTTCGGCGGCCAGACCGGTGACCCGGTTGCGCATGCACGTGCCGACCGTCGAGACGATCAGCCGCCACAGCGAGTGGCGGATCGTCTCCCACGACAGCGTCTGCGCGTCTGCTCGCGCACTGCTCTCGGCTGCCATGGCAACTACGGTAAGGCCATGACCTCGTGGAATCGTGCCGACAACCGGGTGGCCCGCAACCAGGCACCCCTGCTCGCCGGCCACAACGTCGTGACCTCCGACACGGCCCTCGTCGAGGCCGTCACCCGGCACGCGTCACCCGATGTCGTGACGGACCTGGTCGACCTCGGGGTCGAGGCCGGATCGGCCGAGGCCCGCGAGCACGGAATGCTCGCCAACGTGCACCATCCCGAGCTGGTTCCCTACGACCGCTACGGCAACCGGGTCGACGAGGTGCGATTCCATCCTTCCTGGCACTGGTTGATGGAACGCGGAGTCGGTCATGGACTTCAGGCGGCTCCCTGGAAGTCCGACCACCCGAACGCGCACCTGCGTCGAGCCGCCGGGTTCTTCGCCTGGTCGCAGACCGAGCCGGGTCACGGTTGCCCCATCTCCATGACGTACGCCGCCATCCCCGCCCTGCGGGTGGACGACGTGATCGCCAAGGAGTGGACGCCCAAGCTGGCGGCACCTTCGTACGACTTCGGGCTGCGGCCCATCGCCGAGAAGACCGGTGCGCTGGCGGGCATGGGGATGACCGAGAAGCAGGGCGGCTCCGACGTACGCGCCAACGAGACCGAGGCCAGGCCGACCGCCGTGGACGGTGAGTACACCCTGCACGGTCACAAGTGGTTCACCTCCGCCCCCATGAACGACGTCTTCCTCGTGCTGGCAAAGGCGCCGGAGGGGATGAGCTGCTTCCTGGTCCCCCGTGTGCTGCCCTCCGGGGAACGCAACCGCCTCGACGTCGTACGCCTCAAGGACAAGCTGGGAAACCGGTCCAACGCCTCCTCCGAGCTGGAGTTCGACGGCACCTGGGCGCAACGCCTCGGCGACGAGGGCCGTGGTGTCCGCACCATCATCGAGATGGTGGCCGCGACCCGGCTCGACTGCGTCCTCGGCTCGGCCTCGCTGATGCGCCACGCGCTGGCCGAGGCGTCCTGGCACGTGGCACACCGGTCCGCGTTCGGTGGGCTCCTCGCCGACAAGCCGCTGATGCAGAACGTGATCGCCGACCTGGCCGTGGAGTCCGAGGCCGCGACGGTGCTGGCGGTGCGGCTGGCGGCGGCGGTCGATCGGCTCTCCGACCCGCACGAGGCGGCGCTGCGACGGATCGCCCTGCCGCTGGCGAAGTTCTGGGTCTGCAAGCGGACGCCGATGATGACCGCC
>JBKJON010000097.1:0-4083 GCA_046595715.1 Marmoricola sp. | reverse complement strand
CCTCGAAGCGAGCGAACCGGTCCCGACGGGCCTGGTGGTAGGAGGTGAAGCCACCGGCATGGGTCCACGCGGTGTTGCCGCCCGCACCGAGCTTGGCCCGGCCGGTGTGCCGCACCGGCACCACCGGGGTGTCACCGACCGGCCGCTGCTCGACGAGCCGGACAACTTCCTCGACGTACCCGGCAAGATCTGGCTCGAGGGCCGGATCCGTGAGTCCCAGAAGACGATCCTGTTCATCAGCCACGACCGGGAGCTGCTCGACCACACGGCCACCCGTGTGGTCACCGTCGAGCTCGCCAGCGGAGGGGAGGGGGTGGGGAACTCCGTGTGGACGCACCCGGGTGGTTTCTCGTCGTACCACCAGGCGCGGCGTGACCGGTTCACCCGCTTCGAGGAGCTGCGCCGACGCTGGGACGAGGAGCACGCCAAGCTCAAGGCCCTGGTGCTGCGCTACAAGATCAAGGCGGAGTTCAACGACGGCCTCGCCTCGCAGTACAAGGCGGCGCAGACCCGGCTGCGCAAGTTCGAGGAGGCCGGGCCGCCGGTCGCCCAACCACGTGAGCAGTCGGTGACGATGCGGCTCAAGGGCGGTCGGACCGGCAAGCGCGCCGTCGTGTGCGAGGGCCTCGAGCTGGTCGGCCTGATGAAACCCTTCGACCTCGAGGTCTGGTACGGCGAGCGCGTGGCCGTGCTCGGCTCCAACGGCTCGGGGAAGTCGCACTTCCTGCGGTTGCTGGCGGCCGGTGGCAGCGATCCCGACGTCGAGCACCGGCCGGTCGGTGACACCCCGGTGGTGCCGGTGCGGCACAACGGCCGGGCCAAGCTCGGTGCGCGGGTGCGGCCGGGGTGGTTCGTGCAGACACATGCGCACCCGGAGCTGATGGGTCGCACGCTGCTGGAGGTCCTGCACCGGGGTGACGAGCATCGGGCCGGCATGCCGCGCGAACCAGCTTCCCGGGCGCTGGACCGCTACGAGCTCGCGCATGCTGCGGACCAGAGGTTCGAGTCGCTCTCCGGAGGCCAGCAGGCACGCTTCCAGATCCTGATGCTCGAGCTCTCCGGGGCGACGCTGCTGCTTCTCGACGAGCCGACCGACAACCTCGACGTCGAGTCCGCAGAGGCACTGGAGGAGGGGCTCGAGCGGTTCGAGGGAACGGTGCTCGCGGTGACCCACGACCGCTGGTTCGCCCGCGACTTCGACCGCTACCTGGTCTACGGGGGCGACGGTTCGGTCTACGAGTCCGACGGACCCGTGTGGGACGAGGGCCGCGTCCAGCGAGCCCGTTAGGACGCCGACCGGGCAGTCCGGGCACGCCGTGGGACGCCGACCGGGCAGTCCGGGCACGCCGTGGGACGCCGACCGGGCAGTCCGGGCACACCGTCGCGGGTCGACCGGGCAGTCCTGGTCCGGCGGTCGGACCTGTTCTGCCCGCTCGGAGGCCTGTGACGTGTCAGAAGTGCCCGCTCACCGTCTTACGGCGTGAGGGAAGTGCCCGGTCGCGGCGTACGGCGTGCCCGGGCCCTGCACCCCCTTAGGGTGGCGGGCGTGGTTCGTCGCCCCCTCTCCGCCTCCTCGGTTCCCGCGCCCGCGCTCGTGCTCGGGGGTGTGGTCTCCGTGCAGTTCGGCGGGGCGCTCGCGGCGACCCTGGTGCCGGAGATCGGCGCGGGTGGGTCGGTGCTGCTGCGCATCGGGATGGCGGCCGTGATCCTGGCCGCCGTGGTCCGTCCGCGACTCCGCGGCCACGACCGCAGGGCCTGGCTGACGGTGGTGGCGTTCGGGGTCGCGCTCGGGCTGATGAACTGGAGCTTCTACGGCTCGTTGGCACACCTGCCGCTGGGAGTGGCCGTCACCGTGGAGTTCCTCGGGCCGCTCGTCCTGACCACAGTGCTGTCCCGGCGCCCGCTGGACTTCCTGGCGGTGCTCGCCGCGGCCGGGGGAGTCCTGCTGATCTCCGAGGCGCTCACCGTCCCGCTGGAGGACCTGAGCCTGCTCGGCCTGTTCCTGGCCGCGGCCGCCGGCGTCTGCTGGGCGGCGTACATCCTGCTCAGCGGTCGGACCGGTGCGGCGTTCGCCAACCTCGACGGGCTGGCGATCGCCCTGGTCGTCTCAGCGGTCGTGGTGCTTCCGGTGGGCCTGACCAGCAGCGACCTGTGGACGACCGAGCACCTGCTCAAGGGCTTCGGACTGGCGATCTTGTCCTCGCTCCTGCCCTACTCGTTGGAGCTGCTCGCGCTGCGCCGGCTGGCGACCTCGGTGTTCGGCATCCTGCTCTCGCTCGAGCCGGCCGTCGCTGCCCTGGCGGGGCTCATCGTGCTGGGTCAGCGTCTCGAGCCGCTGCAGATCGCCGGGCTGGCCCTGGTGGTCCTCGCCAGCGCCATCGTGATGGGTTTCAGCAAGGGCACCGACCCGGGCGCCGGCGAGCCCGGCCGGATCGAGTCGACCTAGGCCAAGGTCACCGGAACCTCGGTCCGTTGCCGGGCGTTGTGGCCTGTGTCACGCTCTGCGCACCGCTCTTGGCCCGAGGAGACCCCATGACCACGCACCCTGCCGAGCTCACCGCACCGGTGTTCCTGGACGACCGGCTGGCCCACTGGGCCGCGGTCAACCCCGACGGGGAGGCGTGCACCTACCTGGGACGCACCTGGACCTGGGCCCAGTGGGACGAGCGCAAGCGCCGCCTCGCCGGTGCCCTGCGGTCCCTGGGCATCGGACGTGGAGACACCGTCTCCTTCCTGGACAAGAACCACCCCTCCTGCGTGGAGCTCACGCTGGCGGCCTCGAGCCTCGGCGCGGCCAACGCCATCATCAACTTCCGCCTCGCCGGGGCCGAGGTCGACTACGCGGTCAATGACTCGGGCGCGAAGGTGCTGCTCGTGGGATCCGAGCTGATGCCGCTCGTCGAGAAGATCCGCGACAGGCTGACCACGGTGGAGCACATCATCGAGGTCACCCCGGACGGGGCCGAGGGTGACGAGTACGAAGCCCTCCTCGCGGCCGCGGAGCCCCAGGACCGTGACCCCGAGGTCGCGCCCAGCGACGTCTGCCTGGTGATGTACTCCTCCGGCACCACGGGACGACCCAAGGGGGTCACCCTGACCCAGGACAGCATGCTCGCCCACACCGTCAACGCGCATGAGGGCTGGGCCTTCGACGACGGTGACAAGAACATGGTGTCGATGCCGCTGTTCCACGTCGGCGGCTCGTCGTACGTCCTGTTCGGCATCAACGACGGCGTGCCGAGCGTGATGACCCGCGACCCCGACGGGGCCTCGCTGGCCGGAGCGATCATGCAGGGCGCCAACCGCACGTTCCTGGTCCCGGCGGTCCTGGCGCAGGTGCTGCAGTCGGGTGACGACGCCATCAAGCTGTTCGGCCGCCTCAAGACCTACTGCTACGGCGCCGCACCGATGCCACTTCCGCTGCTGCGGGCCGCCATCAAGGCGTGGCCCGACACCGACTTCATCCAGGTCTACGGCCTGACCGAGGTCTGCGGTGTGATCACCCACCTGATGCCGGAGGCGCACCGCGACGGGGAGCACCCCGAGCGGCTGATCAGCGCCGGGCAGTGCATCCCGGAGTGCGAGGTGAAGGTGGTCGAGCCCGACTCCCTGGAAGAGGTGCCGACCGGCGAGCACGGCGAGCTCTGGTTCCGTACGCCGCAGCTGATGAAGGGCTACCTGAACCGCCCCGAGGACACTGCCCAGGTGATCACCGAGGACGGGTGGTTCCGCACCGGCGATCTGGGCAAGGTCGACGACGACGGGTTCGTCTACGTCGAGGACCGCATCAAGGACATGATCATCTCGGGTGGGGAGAACATCTACTCGCCCGAGGTCGAACGCGTCCTGGCCGAGCACCCTGCGGTGATGGAGGTCGCGATCATCGGGGTCCCCGACGACCGGTGGGGCGAGTCTGTCAAGGCGGTGGTGGCTTTGAGGCCCGGGACCCAGGCGACCCAGGAGGAGCTGATCGCCTGGTGCCAGGAGCAGCTGGCGCACTTCAAGTGCCCGAAGTCGGTCGACACCCTCGAGGCCCTTCCGCGCAACCCCACCGGCAAGATCCTCGAGGATGTCGACCGACTT
>JBKJON010000061.1:0-3001 GCA_046595715.1 Marmoricola sp. | reverse complement strand
GATCGAGGCACCGTCCGGGCCAGATGACCGAGCAGCAACGCGTTGACCTGGTCGTGCTCCTCCTGGTTGACCCAGTGCCCGGCGCCGTCGATGACGTGCAGGTCGAGGGCCCGGAAGGACGCGGCCCCGGGTTCTGCCGACATGAAGCGCGCCACCAGGTCCTGCGAGCCGGTCACGAACAGGGACGGCGCCTCGATCTGGGTGGTGGTCGCAGGCGCTGTCGAAAGACGCCAGTTGGCGTCGAGGTTGCGGTAGTAGCGCAGGGCGCCGGCGAAGCCCGTCCGGCTGAAGGCAGCGACGTACTCCTCGAAGATCTGCTCGGGCAGCCAGGAGGGCCGGTCGGCGGCAGCGTCGGTTCCCAGCTCGTCCATCCGACCGTTGAGAAGCAGGGCGAGGGTGTGGGCGACGTCGCGCTCGAGCACCGGGAGCACGTCGTCCCGGTGGAAGCGGAGCATGTAGAAGTCCTCCCCCAGCCGACGACGGAAGATCTCGGTCGGCGGCGCGGGCGCCGGCGGCGCGTAGGGGACGCTCAGACCGGTCAGCGACAGCAGGCGGTCAGGGTGGGTCAGGCCCAGTGGCCAGACACTGGCGGCGCCCCAGTCGTGCCCGACGAAGTGGGCGCGCTCCACGCCCTCATGGTCGAGCAGCCCGGTCAGGTCGTTGCCGACCACGTCGCTGCGGTAGGCCTCGACCGCATCGGGTCGCGAGCTGGCGCCGTACCCGCGCATGTCGGGGGCCACCACTCGGTAGCCCCCCGCGACCAGAGCGGGAACCTGCAGCCGCCACGTCAGCGCGAGGTCGGGGAACCCGTGGGCGAGGACGACCAGCGGACCAGACCCCTCTGCGTGCACGGCCAGATCGATCCCGTTGACGGACCAGGTCTCCATCACTTCTCCTCTTCGTTGGTGCAGCTCGACACGGCGCGTGACCACACGTGCACGCCCTACGGTGATCCAGTGATGAACACGAAACTAGTCGCCCTTGTCCTGATCGTGGCGCTCGTCGTCGCTGGCGTCGGCGCGGGCCTTGCGGTTCTGCTCCTCGAATGACACCCCGCGGCAGGTGAGTACGGCGAGCTGCCGCGACCAGCATCTCCCACGTCGCGTCTCGGTGTCCTCGCCGGGTGACAGGGTGTCTGCATGGCTCGGGTTGCGCTGTCGCGTCTACCGGGTGACCGGGTTCTGGTCGTCGACGCTGACACCGAGCACGAGGTGGCGTTGACCGACCTCCCGGCGTACGTCCGGACGCGCGAGGTCGATGCTCCGCGTTGGGTGTGGGACGACACCGCGCGGTGGTACCCGCCGTTGCTCGCAGTCGGCGTGCGGGTCGAGCGCTGCCACGACCTGCGTCTGGGCCATCGCCTGCTGCGGCTGGCTCCCGCGGCGGACGCGCGGTTGTTGGCGGGGGAGCAGTCGGAGCACTGGGACCGGCTCGGGCCGAGCACGCCGTCGGATCCCACTTTGTTCTCGGTCGACCACACGGCCGAGCACCTGCGCTCCGACCTCGAGGACGCTCGGCAGCTGGCGGTGGTGTCGGCCTCGTCCGAGGCCGCGAGACTCAGCCTGCTGCTCGCGGCGGAGTCGTCAGGGGCACTGGTCGCCTCCGAGATGACGTACGCCGGCGTCCCGTGGCGGATCGACGTCCACGAGCGCCTGCTGGCCGAGCTGTTGGGACCCCGACCGCTGCGCGGATCCCGCCCGCAGGCGCTGGAGGCCCTGGTCGCCGAGGTGCGCAGCGCGTTCGGCGCCCCGGGTCTCAACCCAGACTCGCGGCCCGAGCTCCTGGCGGCACTGCGCCGCGCCGAGCTGGAGGTGACGGACACGCGGGCCTCCTCCCTGCGTGCGCTCGAGCATCCGGGCATCGACGCGCTGCTTCGCTACAAGCAGCTCGCGCACCTCTTCCAGACCAACGGTTGGGCGTGGATCGACCGGTGGGTGAGCGGCCAGAGGTTCCGGCCGTCCTACCAGCCGGCCGGGTCTGCCACCGGTCGCTGGTCCTCCAACGGCGGTGGCGCGTTGTCGATCCCGGTGCAGGTCCGGCCCGCGGCGGTGGCCGACGACGGCTGGGTGTTCGTGGTCGCCGACGTCGCCCAGCTCGAGCCACGCGTGCTCGCCGGGATGAGCGGGGATCGCGCCCTGGCCAGGTCGGCCCGCGGCGCCGACCTCTACCAGGGCATGGTCGACGACGGCGCTGTCGCGAGCCGCTCCGACGCCAAGCTCGGCCTGCTCGGCGCGATGTACGGCGCCACGAGCGGCGAGAGCGGGCGGATGGTCGCCGGACTCACCCGTCGCTACCCCGCCGCGTTCGGGCTGGTCGAGGACGCCGCCCGTGCGGGCGAGCGGGGCCAGGTCGTGCGCACGCTGCTGGGTCGTGGATCACCCAGCCTGGGCGACTCCTGGCAGTCCGATCCCGACCAGCCGCAGGCCGATCCGGACAGTCAGACGCGCCGTCGTCGGGCCTACGGCCGGTTCACCCGCAACTTCGTGGTCCAGGGCACCGGAGCGGAGTGGGCGCTCTGCTGGATCGCCGACCTGCGCAACCGGCTGTGGCGCCTCGGCAGTGGTGTGCTGGACGAGCGTCCGCACCTGGTCCTCTTCCTGCACGACGAGGTCGTCGTGCACACCCCGGTCGACCTCGCCGACGCCGTGGTCGAGGCGGTCGCGGCGGCATCGGCAACCGCGGGCGGTCTGCTCTTCCGCGACCTCGCGATCGACTTCCCGCTCACCCTCTCGGTCGTGCGGTCCTACGCGGAGGCCGGCAAGCCGGGCTCGATCACCCCGTAGGGAACCGCACCCCGGTGTTGGCGTGGCAGCGGTAGCCGAACGGGTTCTTCGCCAGGTATTGCTGGTGCGGGTCCTCGGCGTAGTAGTAGGGCGTCTCGCTGGCCGGGCGGATCTCGGTGGTGATCTCGCCCAGTCCGCGTCGCGCCAGCTCGGCGCCGTAGGTCTCGGTCAGCTCACGTGCCACGACGTCCTGCTCGGGTGAGGTGGTGTAGATCGCG
>JBKJON010000052.1:0-3300 GCA_046595715.1 Marmoricola sp. | reverse complement strand
GTGGGACCCGATGATCGCCGTCAACCTGACCGCGGCCTTCGAGCTGGCCCATCACGCGAGCAGGAAGATGGTGGCTCAGGGCGGCGGCAAGATCATCAACGTCGCGTCCCTGTTCGCCTACCTCGGTGGTCGGCAGTCACCCGCGTACGCCGCCAGCAAGGCCGGCATCGTCGGCTTCACCCGTGCCTTCTGCGACGATCTCGCCGAGCACAAGGTGCAGGTCAACGCGATCGCACCGGGGTACTTCGCGACCGCCCTCACCGCGGCCACGCGGTCGGACGCGGAGGCCAACCGACGCGTGATCGAGCACATTCCCGCGGGGCGCTGGGGCGATCCCGCGGACCTGATGGGCGCTACCGTGTTTCTGGCCTCAGCGGCTTCTGACTACGTCAATGGGCAGGTTCTCGTCGTCGACGGCGGCTACCTCGTCCGCTAGGGCATCAACCCGCCCATCCCACTCCGAAGGGAACCACCGATGGTCGCGTCCCGCTCCTCCCTCCGCCGGTCCGAGCTCGTGCAGGCGGTCACCGACCTCCTCGGTCCCGATCAGGTGGACACCGACGAGCGGCGGCTCCAGCTGAGCAGCGTCGACCGCTTCCGCAAGTACACCGCGGTGCACGGGATCTTCGACGGACCGCAGCCGGCGGCGATCGTCTACCCGACGTCGACCGAACAGGTGGCCGACCTGCTCGCGTTCGCGCACCGCGGGCTGGTAGCCGTCGTACCCCGCTCCGGCGGGACGAGCACCGAGGGGGGGCTCGAGACGGTGGTGGAGGACTCCTTGGTGATCGACGGCTCCAGGATGGACCGGATCCTGGAGGTCGACACCGAGAACATGATGGTCTCCGCCCAGTGCGGCACGCCCCTGCAGACGTTGGAGGACACGGTGCGGGCGCGCGGCTTCACCACCGGGCACTCGCCACAGTCCAAGCCGATCGCCCAGCTGGGCGGCCTGGTCTCCACCCGCTCGATCGGTCAGTTCTCCACGCTGTACGGCGCTATCGAGGACCTGGTGGTCGGCCTGGAGGCGGTGTTCCCGGGCGGCCGCGTCGCGCGAGTGAAGAGCGTGCCGCGCCGGGCCGCCGGCCCGGACATCAGGCACGTGGTCATCGGCAACGAGGGAGCGCTGGCCTACGTGACGGAGGTGACCCTCAAGCTCTTCCCCTGGCACGCCGGAGGCACGCGCTACGTCGCGCTCCTGACCCCCGACTTCGGGGACGCCATCGGAGTGCTGCGCGAGGTGGTCACCGCGGGCTTCCGGCCGTCGGTGGCGCGGACCTACTCGCCGGAGGATGCACGTCAGCACTTCCCGGATCATCCGATGGACCAGAATCTGGTGGTCCTGACCGCCGAGGGCCCGGCCTCACTGGTGGAGGCCACCACCCAGGCGATCGAGGTGGCGGCAGCACGGGTCCAGCACACCCGCGTGCCGGAGGAGCGTGTCCGGGAGTGGTTCGAGAACCTGAACTGGGGGCCGGAGAAGCTCGAGGCGGAGAAGCAGTCGATGCTCGCGAGCGCGCACCTCGGCTACACGACCGAGGTGTCGGTGGACTGGTCGCGCACCGCTGAGCTCTACGACGCGGTGATGACCCGCATCCGGACGACTTTTCCACGGGCCGGGGACCTCGACATGCTGGGTGCGCACTCCTCGCACTCCTACCAGACGGGGACCAACCTCTACTTCGTCTACGACTACGCCATCGACTGCGAGCCGCGGGAGGAGATCGAGCTCTACCACCAACCGCTCAACGCGATCGTCGTCGAGGAGGCGCTCCGTGTCGGTGGCTCGATGGTGCACCACCACGGGGTCGGCAAGTACCGCACGCCCTGGGTGGCGCAGGAGCACGGCAGCGCGTGGTGGCTCCTGACCGGGCTCAAACGCACCTTCGACCCGCACTCCATCATGAACCCGGGCACGCTCTTCCCGCTGGGCGACGACGGTCTGCCCCTCGGTCTCGAGCCCCCACTGCCGTGAGCGCCTACTTCCTGGCGATCGACGGGGGATCGCAGAGCACCAAGGTCTCCGTGATCGACGACGCCGGACGAGTGCACGCGTCGAGCCGGACGCCTCTCCAGGCCTACGACCTCGGTCCCGGTGGTCGCGCTGTGCACCCGGGCGACGACCTGTGGGACACCCTGGTGGAGACCTGCCGGTCCGTACTGGCGAGGTTCGAGGCAGGAGCCGCGGGGATCACGGCGGTGGGCCTGTGCAGCATCCGGTCCTGCCGCGCGTTGATGGACGAGTCCGGGTGCCTGACGGAGCCGGTGCTGAGCTGGATGGACGACCGCGTCTCACAGCCCCTCGCGGAGCCCGACCCGGAGGTGCGCACCGTTGCCAGTGCGGGGGGCTACCTGACGTTGCGGCTGACCGGCGAGCGCCGGGACAGCGTGGCCAGCTATGAGGGGATCTGGCCGTTCGACCCGGTGACTCGCGCGTGGTCCACCAGTCCGCACGAGCTGGCGCGGACCGGTATGCCGCGTCGGTTGCTGCCCGACCTCGTCGATCCGGGCGCCCTGCTCGGGACGGTCACCACGGCTGCTGCCGCCGCGACCGGACTGCCGGCCGGGTGCCCGGTGTTCGCCACCGCGAACGACAAGGCCGTCGAGGCGCTCGGCGCTGGACTCGGGACCCAGGACGCCACCTTGCTCTCGCTGGGGACCTATGTCGCGGCGATGATCGTCGGTGACGATCGCACGGGCTCGCACGACGACTACTGGGTGAACGCGGCCGCTCTTCCGGGCCGGTCGCTCTACGAGAGCGCCGGGATCCGGCGGGGCATGTGGACCGCCACCTGGCTCCGGGAGCTCGTCAGCGCTGGAGCACAGGGGAAGGTGGACGAGGAGGCGATCCAGCAATGGCTGACGGCGGGCGCTGAGCAGGTGCCGGCCGGCTGCGACGGGTTGATGGTGATCCCGGACTGGCTGGCTCCCGGACACGCGAGACATCGCCGGGGGGTCATCCTCGGGCTCCAGGGATCGCACGGCGCGCCGCATCTGTACCGCGCAGTCCTCGAGGGGATCGCCATGACCATGGCCGGTCACGCGGAGGCGATGGAGTCGGCGCTGGGGACGACCCCGGATCACCTGGTCGTCTCGGGCGGCGGATCGCGCTCGGACCTGATGATGCAGATAGTCGCGGACGTCTTCGCACGACCGGCGCAGCGGGCCGGGGTCCCGGACGCGGTCGCGGTCGGTGCCGCGATCTGCGCCGCCGTGGGCAGCGGCGTGCACGTGGGCTTCGAGGCAGCGATGGCGGCGATGACCCGACCCGGCCAGGTCTCCGGGGTGACCTCGAAGACC
>JBKJON010000005.1:0-3502 GCA_046595715.1 Marmoricola sp. | reverse complement strand
CGGTAGGGCTCAGATTCCGGTTGAGCCATCGAGGGTCTCCCGGATGATGTCTGCATGGCCCGCATGGCGCGCGGTCTCTTGGATCATGTGGAACATGACGTACCGGACGTTGCACTCGATGATGTCTTTCCGCGCGCATGGACTGTTCAGATCCATTGATGCCACGACGGCATGAGACTGCTCGATCTGCTCCCAGGAATCTGGCGTGTCGGGTCCCATCACCCCGGTGTACCGGCTAAGCATGCGGCCGGCGTTTCCTTCGAGAACGGGGTCACGGTGACAGCCAGCGACCATGACAGCTTCGCGAACGCCTACTCGGCGGAGAACGAGTCCAGCCTCTTCAACGCGTACTACGAACGACCCATGTTGCTCCGTCTCGCTGGCGACGTCTCCGGCCATCGGATCCTCGACGCGGGGTGCGGTTCCGGGCCGCTGACGGGAGCGTTGCGCGCCAAGGGTGCCCTTGTCACCGGCTTCGACGTGAGTACCTCCATGGTTGACCTGGCCGGCCAGAGGCTGGGTGAAGACGCCGACCTGCACGTGGCGGACCTTGCCGCGCCACTGCCGTTCGCCGACGCCGCGTTCCATGACGTCGTCGCATCCCTCGTCCTCCACCACCTGGAGGACTGGGCCGGTCCCCGTTGGGAGCTGCGACGGGTGCTGAAGCCAAGTGGTCGCATGATGCTCTCGGTGATCCACCCCAGCGCCTACCCGATCGTGTATCCCAAGGCCGACTACTTCGCGCTGACCAAGTACTCCGAGGACTACACCTTCGACGGGCAGAGCGCGGTCCTGACCTTCTGGCACCGGCCACTGCACGCCATGACAGATGCCTTCGCCGCCGCTGGGTTCCGTATCGCTACCGTCAGCGAACCGCCCCCCGCGCCGAACACTCCTCCGGAGCTGCTGCCACCCGACGTTGAAGGCCGGTCGTTCCTGTGCTTCCTCTTCTTCGTTCTTGAGGCCCTCTGAGACCGAGCTCGAGCGGCCGAGGGGCTCACGAACCTCACTGTGCGACGAGTCACCGCTCATCGACCCGTTCGCCCACCGCTACCGACCGCGTCTCTCTACACACAACGGAGCCACATCCGGATGTTGAAGGTGCGCTTGGCCTTCGTGAGTCCGTTGAACGGGTACATGTGGGGGGATCGAGGTCTGGCTGTGCGGCAGGACTACCAGTTCGGGCAGCGAGGGCACGCCACGGGCGGGAGCGCAGCGGGGACGAACGCGACCTGATAGTCCTTGGGGTCGCGGTGAGGGTGCACGGGGATACGCGGCTCGCGCGCGAGAACGGTCGGACCCGTGGGTCCGGCCGTCCTCGAGCGGTGGCGCGGCTAGTTCTTCTCACACACCACGTAGGCCGTGAGCTCGGAGTTTCGACCGGTCTGGCCGGACAGGGCGTTGGCGGTGTTGGTCGCTTCGACCAGCCAGCCCACCGCCTGCGTTCCCGAGATGCCTGTCGGTTCGCCTGCCGTGGTGATCGGGACGCTGTGGACCAGGAACGTGTAGTACTCCCCCAACCGGTCCTCAGTGAGTGCCGTGACGTGAGCACCGCCGCCAACGGCGTGCTCACCGGTGGCGCAGAAGGCGCGTGCTTGACGGTTGATGGGCCCCTCGCTCGGCGTGAAGGTCGCGCCCGAGACCCGGACGATGGCCCCCTTGCGCTGGAAGGCGGAGGAGTCGAGTCCGTCGACCAGGTCTGCGTTGAGACGGCTGACCTTGACCGAGTTGCTCACCGAGAGGGGTGCCGTGGTCGAGGTGGAGGTCAGGGCGAGTGCGCTGCCGGCGGTGCTCGTCAAGGTCGAAGTCCGGTTTGCGCTGTTGGCGCCGCCCAGGAGGAAGTTCCCCCCCGTCGCGGCGTAACCCACGCCTCCTACGCCAATGACCAGCGCGACGCCGGCCACCACTGATCCGATAGCAAGGCCCCGGGTAGCTTGAATGCTCATGATCGTTCCTTCGAAGAGTGCTGCGCCCCGCTGGTCGGGGCACTGTTAACCGGTACGAGTCGTCGCGCCGGCGCCTGATACATGAAGGGGACCATTCAGGGGACCGGTCGACTCAGACCCGGACCCGCACGTTGCGACGGGTTGTCGCGGCCGGAGCCATGGGAATCGCGGCCACCGTTTGGCCGTCGAGAGCAGGAGACAGATCAGCGGGTGATGGACGCATGTGCTTGTGATGGCGAGCCGAGTGGCGGTGGGTGGCCCCGGGGGGCGGAACTGTCCGTAATACCTGTTGCCGTCTGTCGGGGTCTGGTGGTCTCATCGACTCATGTTTGCGATTCGCGCGGACTATGCCTTCGACGGCGAGAGGTTCGTCGACGGTGGCGCCACGGTCTTCATCGAGGGATCGACCATCGTGGGTGTCGAGTCCGGGTCGAGCGAAGTGCCGGCGGACTGTTCTGTCACCGATCACGGACCTTCCACGGTGCTGCCGGGGCTCATCGATGCCCACGTCCACCTGGTCGCTGACGGCGGCCCGATGGCTCTCGACCGGGTGGCGGGCTACTCCGAGGACGAGCTGGATGCCGTCGTGACCAAGGCGCTGCGTGAGCAGCTCGCTGGAGGTGTGACGACCGTCCGGGACCTTGGCGACCGCCGGTTCAACGTCGTGGACCGCCGCGATGCTCGCCGTTCTGAGGACAACGGGCTGCCCAGGATCGTTGCCTCCGGGCCGCCCATCACGAGTCTGGGGGGCCACTGTCACTCCCTCGGCGGCGTGGTGGCCAACAGAGCCGACATCGCCGAGGCGGTGCGTGAGCGGGTGAAGCGGGGCGTCGACGTCGTGAAGGTGATGGCCAGCGGGGGCATCAACACTCCAGGCACCGATGTGACCGCATCGCAGTTCGCGCTCGAGGATCTCCGGCTGCTGGTCGACCTCGCACACCGTGCCGGGCTGCCGGTGACAGCGCACTCGCATGCCGCTTCAGGTATCGACCAGGCCATCGAGGTCGGCGTGGACGGCATCGAGCATGCGTCGTACCTCGCCGGGACTGCACTGCCGGGACTGGCTGGACTGCTGAACGTCTCGGCCACCGATCGGCAGCTCGATGCCCTCGCCACCAGTGGCATCACGGTATGTCCGACCCTCGGCGGACTGTCGCCGGACTTCTACCGGAAAGCGCCGCCGCACGTGCAGCAGATGATCGCGGCAGCGGGCCTCACCCCCGAGCAGATCGTAGAGATCCGGATGTCGACCATCCGCCGGATGCACCAGGCGGGGGTCCGGTTCGTCACAGGGACCGACGGCGGCATCGTCCCACCCAAGGCGCACGGCACCTGCTCGCGCGCCGTCGTCGAGCTGGGATCGGTCGTGGGGGCGGTCGAGGCGCTCGCGACAGCGACGGGTCGAGCCGCGGAGGCCTGTGGACTCGGCACATCGACGGGCAGGCTGCGTGCCGGTCTCGAAGCCGACATCCTGGTGGTCGAGGATGACCTGGCCGCCGACCTCACCGCCCTCGGCAGCGTTCGGCAGGTCCTGGTGGGCGGTCACGTGAAGGCCG
>JBKJON010000544.1:0-11436 GCA_046595715.1 Marmoricola sp. | reverse complement strand
TCGGTGGATGGGTGGTCGAGGTGCGTCTCCCGGGTGGCTGACCCAGGCACCCTCCCAGTCGTGGAACCCCGGCAGGAGGTGCCCCGAGTCGTCGTGCACTGCGTGGGGGACGCGGTTGAACGCGCGCCGGCGTGGTTCAGGTCCAGCGCTTGATGAACTCCACGGCTGCTTGGTTGACGATGTCGGGGTGGGAGGCGCTCATGAAGTGCTGACCGCCGTCGACGACGCGTAGCTCGGCGTTGCTCGAGCCCGTGAACAGGGCGATCTCCTCCTCGGCGTTGGCGACCGAGTACACCTGGTCGGCAGTGCCTTGGAGCCAGAGCACCGGACAGCTCACGGAGCCGAGTCGGGCGTGCAGCCCGTCGCGGTCGCGCAGGTTGATGGAGCAGACGCGCAGCCGGTGTCGTCCACCGTCGCCGACGTAGTTGTCCTGGTACACCGAGTGCCAGAAGGATCGCTCGTCCTGTGAGACGTCCTCTCCCAGGCCGGCACCGAGGACGGCGTCGACGAAGTCACCTGACACCACCCACTCCTCGCCCACCGGCTCGGCCAGGCTGTCGATGGCGGGGGTGCAGAACTCGATACCGTCCCAGCAGCCCAGCTCGCGACTGCGTGGAGACTCGAAGTCCATGGACGTGCCCAGCGGCATGATGCCCTTCACCCTTGCAGGCGCCAGCATCGCCATCCGCGTCGCGATCCAGCCACCCTGCGAGGTGCCGAGCACGAATGACTCCTCGATGCCCAGCGCTTCGAGAACCTGCAGGTTGGCCACTGCACTGTCCCAGTAGGTGAACTGCTCGTAGGTGGCCCGTGTCGCCCCATGCCCGTACGGCTCGATCGCGAGCAGGTTCGCCGTCTGGTTCAGCTCCTCGTGCGAGAACTGCGGGCGGTAGAGCTCCACCGAGGTGGTGAAGGAGTTCACCAGCACCAGCGTCGGCTTCGACGCGTCGTACTCCTGAGCGAAGCGGTAGCCGATGGTCGAACCACCCAGGTGGGACACCTCGAGGGTCTGGACGTCGTTGCTCATGGTGCTCCTGAGGGATGCATGTTGATCAGCACGGGGTTTGCCGACTCGGTGGTGGGAGACGAGGGCCGACGCAGCCCAGGCCCAGAACGCCCTCATCATTGGAGCCGGACCTGATGAGTGTCAATAGGATCATGGCGCCAGGGATGAGCAGCCGCCGACGGTGCCGACGCGGTCGCCGGGGCCGAGCACGGACCGGTCGAGGAACTGCCCAACATCCATCACCGCAAGGAGTGGGACCAGGGCGTCGTGTCACCACACGACCTGCCGTGGACAAGAAGCCTCGTCAGCGAGGCGGGCAGTCCGTCAGCAGCAGGCGGGTTCCGGTCCATCTCCCGCGGAGAGCCGGGTCACCTCCGCCCCGGCCGGCACGTGGGTGGGGCGGGTGTAGTCCCACTGGCCCGAGAGACGCCAGGTGCCGACACCGTCGGACACACCGGCCCAGGGAGTGCTCCTGACCGTCAGAGATCCGCCTTCGCCGCCGCCCCCGATCGTGCCCGGGTAGGCGGCATGAAGCTTCCTCCAGCTGTCGCCGAGGTGGATCCCGCTGCCGGCCAGCCGCACGTCGGGCGAGAGCCGGTCCTTCACCTCCGCGGAGTCCGCCCATCGGCGGGCTTGCGCCAGCTCCCAGCCTCGGAGCTGCAACGTGTCGGTGCTGTCTCCGCCGAAGATCAGGCACAGGGGGCCCCAGCAGCTGACGGAGGCGTACTCGTACTGCCAGCTGGGGGAGAGCGGGTCCTGGGCATCCTCGATCCAGGTGTCGCTACCCGTCGCGTGGAAGTAGCGCTGTGGTCTCCCGGCGAGGTCCGGCTCCCCGAGACGCGCTTCGACTGCGGTGAGGACCTGCTCCGCGTCGGCGCCGAAGCGTTGACCTTCCACGCCCGAGCCGGACACGGTCAGAGTGCCCGGTGTGGGGGTGGCCGACGACGTGGGGGAGGCGCCAGCGGCGGGCCCCGAGGAAGCTCCGCCGGTGTCCGCGAGCAGCTGGTTCGCCCCGAGCACGCAGCCGGCCACCACCACGACAGAGGCGGCCACCGCGACCCGACCGCGAATCCTCAGGGTTCCGCGGCGGCGACGGGCATCCGCCAGGATCGCGTCCATCGGTGGTGGCGGGACATCGATCCGGTCGGCCTCGTCCCGAAGCAGGTGCTGCAGCCTCTCGCTCATGACGGGATTCCTTCGATGCTGTGGACCACGTTGTCCTCGAGCAGGAGCCGCAGCTTTCCCAGCGCTGCGGAGGTCTGGCTCTTGACGGTTCCCTCGCTGCACCCCATGCACTGGGCGACCTGGGCGACGCTGAGGTCTTCGTAGAACCGCAGCACCACCACGGCACGTTGGCGCGACGGCAGCTGCCGGAGTGCGTCCATCACCGCCGGTCGGTCCGAGTGATCGGGTGAGTACGCCCTCTCGGGGAGATCGTCGGTGAGCTGCTCACGCAGACGTACCCGTGAACGGAACCACGACGCGACCGAGCGCACCACCGCGGTCCGGGCGTATGCGTGGGCGGCTCCCAGCTCGCGCACCTCGCGCCAGGAGGCGAAGGTGTTGGTCAGTGCCGTCTGCACCAGGTCCTCGGCGAGCGCTCGGTTGCCGACCATGAGGTAGGCGGTGCGGTACAGCGGTCCCCAGGCGGCCGCGACGAACTCCGAGTAGTCCGCGTCCGTGGGCGGTCTGCTCATCCCGTCCTCCTTCGCCTCTACCAACTAAGACGGCGCATCGGCCCGTCTGGTTGGTTCCCTGCGCAAAGAAGTCTTCCGGCATCCGAACCAGGGAGCCGTCCGAGAGCAGAGACCGCACGCTCTCATGGTCTCCTCGCCGTGCCGGTCAGCCAGGTGCCGCCCAGCGTGGCGGGTCAGCACCCGCCGGCAGGTCAGTCAGTCGGTGATGGCCACCGCGCGGGTGGGCCCACCGTGGGCGCCCTGCAGCTTCAGCGGGAAACCGACGAAGGTGAACCGGGTGTTGACGACCTGGTCGAGGTTCGCGAGGTTCTCGTAGTGGGTGATGTGCTCGCGCCGGCACATCATGTGGCAGGGGTAGCTCGTGCTGGTGGGGTTGTCGGGGGTCGGGCTGTCCACCCCGAAGGTCTTGACGCCCCGCTTGACGATCCACTCGCTGGCGGACTCCCCGAGCCCGGCGAACTCCGTGAGGTAGCGCTTGTCCCCGGCGAAGCGGTTCCAGGTCGCGGTGTGGAAGAGCACGATGTCGCCCTTGCGTACGTCGACGGGCGATGCCGCCTCGATCCGGTCCAGGTCCTCGTCCGTGACGTCGGTGCCAGGCGCGAAGTCGGAGATGTCGAGGCACACGGCGGTCCCGTAGAAGAGGTCCAGGGACATCTTCTCGATCGTCTCGGCCTCGGGGTCGGGATCGAGGTGGGAGAAGGAGTCCACGTGGGTGGGGCCGTTGTCGTTCAACATGAAGCCGCTGGTCTGGAAGGAGAAGCCGCTGTCGAAACGGGGAGCCGTCTCCTCGTGGGTCGCGTGCTCGAACTGGACGGTCTTGAGGTGACCGGGGTAGACCTTCATGCCCTCGTAGATGTCTTGCGAGAGATCGATCAGTGCCATGGGGATTCCTTCTCGTAGGTGGTGTCGTGTGGTGCGGGGGAGAGGAGCGAGGTCAGTACATGACCGCGCCGGCGGAGACATTGAGGTCCTCGCCGGTGACCCCGGTGGAGGCGTCGGAGGCGAGGAAGGCGCAGGTGGCAGCCACCTCATCGGCACTCACCAGGCGGTCCATCGGTGAGGCCGCGGTGAACATGGCGCGAGCCTCGGACTCATCCATGCCGCGGCTGACCGCCTGCCCTGCGATCACGGCATCGATCCGTGGTCCGGCGATGGCGCCGGGACACACCGAGTTGACGCGCACGTCGTACGGGCCGAGCTCGGTGGCGAGGGAGCGCACCAGGCCCAGCACGCCCATCTTCGCGCTGGCGTACGGCGTGCGCCCATGCAGTGGCCGTTTGCCGGTCATGGAGGAGATGGCGATCAACGAACCCGCACGGGCCTCGATCAGCGTCGGGATGAAGGCGCGAAACGTCAGGAAGACCCCGTCCAGATCCGTGGCCAGGCAGGAGCGCCAGTCGGCCAGGCTCATCTCGTGCATGAGAGCCGTCGGACCGGCGACGCCGGCGTTGGCCACCACCGTGTGCAGGGTGGCGTCGTGCTCGGCCACTCGCTCGCCCACTTCGGCGGCGAGAGCCGCGACCGAGTCCTCGGCGGCGACGTCGCACCGCATCGCCCAGCACTCGCCGCCTGCGGACTCGATATCCTCGACGGTGTCCGTCAACGACGCAGGATCGCGAGCGGTGGCCGCCACCCTCATTCCGCTGCGCGCCAGGGCCACGGCGATCGCCCGCCCGAGGCCACGGTTGGCGCCGGTCACCACGGCGACACGATCACCCACTCAGCTCTCCTCCTGAGCGGCGCGGACGGCCGCCAGGATGCGGTCCGGAGACATCGGCAGCTCGGTCAACCGGACTCCGAGCGGTGCCAGGGCGTCGTTGACGGCCACGTTGATGGCAGCCGGCGCCATCATCCGTCCACCCTCCCCGCCACCCTTGATCCCGTGGGGGGTGTAGGGCGAGGGCGTCTCGACGTGCCCGATCTTCATCGGCGGCATCTCCATCGAGGTGGGCATCAGGTAGTCCAGCAGGCTGCCGCTCACGAGCTGCCCGTCGGGACCGTAGACGAACTCCTCGTGCAGGGCCGTACCGATCCCTTGCGCCGTTCCTCCCAGGATGTGCCCGGCGAGCGAGCGAGGGTTGACCAGGGTTCCGCAGTCGTGGACCGCCGCGTAGTCGAGGAAGGTGACATTGCCCGTCAGGGGATCCACCTCCACGATCGGGATGTGGCAGGCGTGGCCCATGAACGGGTAGAAGACCCCGAGGTCCTTGCGGTCCGCTGACGGCATCGTGGTGTAGGGGTGGTCGAAGACCTTGGACTCCTCCAACCCCGACTCCAGCTCGTCGGGGAAGGAGTGCTTGAACAGGTGCAGCGCGATGGCGACCTCGGCCAGCGTCTTGCGCTGTCCGGAGACGCCCTTGACCGAGAAGCCACCGTCGACCCATTCCAGGTCGTCGGGGTTGGCCTCCAACATGTGGGCGGCCGCTGCGCGGACCTTGTCCTTGATCTTCTTCGTGGCACCCTCCACCGCACCTGCGAGCATCACGGTCGTCCGGGACCCACCAGGCCCCGTGGCCGGCAGACCGTTGCGGCTTCCCTGGTAGCTGATGGAGACGTCGTGCGGGTCGCAGTCGAACTCCTCGGCCACCAGCTGCGCGACCATCGTCTCGGGCGAGTTGCCCCAGAAAGCCTGCGAGTAGAGCGTCGCGGCGATCCCACCGGTGGCGTCGACCTTGAGGCTGACGCTCTCCGGCATGGAGGTGACCGGTGCGGCTGGCTCGTCGAACCAGAACCAGAACTCGGTCGCGGAGAACACCGAACGTTCCTGGGCGGCGATCAGCCCGATCCCGATGTAGCGACCCTGGGCCAGCGCTTCTGCCTGGACGGCCCGCCAGTGGTCGTAGTCGATCAGGTCGAGAGCCGTGTCCATCACCTTGTTGTAGTTGCCGGAGTCGTAGACGTTGCCGGTGGGGATGAAGTGGGGGAACTCGGTGATGAAGTTGTCGCGGCGCATCTGCACCGGGTCGAGCTCAAGCTCGCGGGCGGCCTTGTCGACCATCTGCTCCAGCATCCAGTTGTTGACCTCTGAGCCGAAGCCGCGATAGGCGCCCTGCTGGTTCTTGTTGGTGAGCACAGCCTGGACGTGGTAGCGGACGCTGCCGATCATGTAAGGACCCACGACCTGCGCCAGGGCGTTCCCGTGGTGCCCGACCCCGAACTGGATGTAGGCCCCGTAGTCGTCGATCACGTCGATCTTGAGGCCCTTCATCGTGCCGTCACGCATGACCGCCAGCTCGACGTCGTAGACCCGGTCCGAACCGTGGTGGTCGCAGTTGGACATGTTCTCGAAGCGGTCCTCGAGGTAGCGGACCGGACGCCCGACGACCTTGGAGGCCATTCCCGCGATGATGGCGACCTTGGTGGCGAACAGCTTCGAGCCGAAGCTGCCCCCGGCCGGGACCGGACGCATGTCCAGCTTGTTGACCGGCACCTTCAGCGATCCAGCCACCATGAACAGGTAGCTGGTGAAGCTCAGCGAGTTGGTGTGGATGGTCATGTCGCCGTTGCCCATGTCGAAGTCGGCGATCGCGCCGACGGTCTCCAGGGGCTGGCCACCTGAGCGGTGCCACCGCAGCCGGTCCTTGATGATCACGTCGGCCCCGGCGAAGTCACCATCCACGTCGCCGAAGTCGAAGGACCGCTCGTAGGCGAGGTTGGACCCCAGCGCTTCGTGAACCAGACCCGCGTCGGCGTCCAGCGCCCGCTCGGGGTCCACCACCGGGGGAAGCGTCTCGTACTCGATGTCGATGAGCTGGAGGGCGTCCTCGGCGAGGTAGCGGTCGTCGGCCACCACGACGGCGACCCCCTCCCCGACGTAGCGGACCTTGTCCACCGCGAGACACCGCCAGGTGTGCAAGGCGGGGCTGGGACCGAAGTCGGGCAACGGCTCGGTGAGCTCGGCGGCCTCGGCCCCGGTGATCACCGCGTGCACACCGGGTGCCGACCGGGCGGCCGAGACGTCCAGGTGAGCGATTCGGGCGTGCGCCTGGGTGCTTTGCAGCACCGCGACGTGCAGCATCCCGGGCAGGCTGAGGTCACCGACGTACCCGCCTCGTCCGCGCAGGAACCTCGGGTCCTCGACCCGTCGGATGGACTTCCCCACCCACGTGCGCTCGGCCTTGTGCTCGCGAACCGGCGGGGCGGCCGCCTCCCGGTCGGTGGTGGTCATGCGGGTGTCCCTTCAGTGTCGGTGGCGCGCATGCGTACGGCGGCTGCACCCACCGCCTCGACGATGTACTGGTATCCCGTGCACCGGCACAGGTTGCCGGAGATGCCTTCCCTGATCTCCTCTGGACTGGGATCGGGGTTGTCCTCGAGAAGCTCGACAGCGCGCATCAGCATCCCCGGTGTGCAGTAGCCGCACTGCAGGCCCTGCTTCTCCCAGAACTCGTCCTGCAGCGGGTGCAGCGTCTGGCCGTCCGCGAGGTCCTCCACCGTCCTGATCTCGGCTCCGTCGGCCTGTACGGCGAAGCTGATGCACGACCGCACGCTGCGCCCGTTGAGCAGCACGGTGCAGGTGCCGCAGACTCCGTGCTCGCACCCGACGTGGGTGCCGACCAGCCCCAGGTCCTCGCGGATCGCGTCGACCAGCAGCTTGCGGGAGTCGACCTCGATCGTCTTCTCGTGCCCGTTGACCTTCATGGTGACGCTGTGACGACTCATGCCTGACCTTCCGTTTCTGAACACGCCTGCAGTGCGGCCTCGAGGCCGCGCCGTACGTAGGTCTGGGTGATCTCGCGACGTGCCTGGGCAGAGCCGTGCACGTCAGGGGTCGGCTGGATCTCCTCGCTGGCCGCCTGCGCGGCCCGTCCGACCATCTCCTCGTCCGGCAGGGCGCCCTGCAGGACCTGCTCCGCGGCCCGTGCTCGCACCGGGGTGCTGCCGACCCCACTCAGCGCGATGGAGACGCGTTCCACGCGCCCTGCTGCGAGGGAGAGGGCCACGCCGACGCCGACGAGCGCGAAGCTGCCGTGGGTCCTCGCGAACTCGGCGAAGCTCTGCCCGCCTGGTCGGCGGGTGATGCGGACGCCGGTGAGGATCTCGTCGGGGGAGAGCCCGGTCGTGAACGGGCCCACGAAGAAGTCGTCGGCTGCGATGACGCGTTCGCCGCCCGGGCCGGCGACCAGGATCTCTGCCTCGAGGGCGACCATGACCGTCGGAAGCTCGGCGGCCGGGTCGGCGTGGGCGACGCTGCCGCCGACCGTGGAGCTGTTGCGGATCGTCCGGTGGGCGACGTGTCCCAGCGCCTGCCGCATCATCGGCGCCAGCCGAACCACCTCGTCCGAGGCCTCGGCCTCCGACATGCGGACCATGGCGCCGATGGTCACCGACTCGCCGTCGACGGTGATGCGCTCGAGCTCGGCGACACGACGCAGGTCGATGACGAAGTCGGGCTGGGAGAGCCGGAAGTTCATCAACGGCACCAGACTCTGTCCTCCCGCGAGGAGGCGAGTGTCGTGGTCGGGGTGCTCGGCCAGCAGATCGAGCGCCTCACCCAGGGTGCTCGGCGCGGCGTAGGAGAAGGCGGCGGGTTTCACGGGGCCGTTCCGATCATGCAGTTCTCCAGGTGTGTTCGGTTCCGGGAAGCCGTTCGATACGTCGACTTGGCGGTGGGGGTTGCGTGTGGGATCGATCACATCGAGACTCGACCGCATACGTATGCATGTCAAGGGGTCGGAGGAGGAAATCGTTGGGAGCCACCAGTCATGACGTGGCGCGGCTGGCCGGGGTCTCGCAACCCACGGTGTCGCGGGCGCTCCGCGACCAGCCCGGGGTCTCCGCCGCCACCCGGGCCAAGGTGCGCCGTGCCGCAGAGACGTTGGGATACGTCACCAGCCAGACCGGACGCGCCCTGGCGACACGCCGGACCAGCAAGATCGGCATCGTGAGCGCAGAGCTCACGAACCCGTTCTACGCCGCTCTGCCGGGCCTGCTGAACGAGGCCTTCGCCAAGCGCGGGTACCGCACCGTCTTCATCACCGATCGTGAGGACCGGCCGTTGGCGATCGAACCGCTGCTCGATGGATCGGTGGACGGGGTGGCCCTCACCACGTCGGCGGTGAACAGCCCGCTGCCCGCAGAGCTTCGCCATCGAGGGATGCCGTGCGTCCTGATCAACCGCACCGTGGACGACGCCGAGTGCGATGTGTGCGCGGTCGACACCATCGGGGTCGGCACCGGGGCCGCCGACCTCCTGATCTCGCTGGGACACCGACGCATGGGCACCATCCTCGGTCCCGAGGAGACGAGCACCGGAAGGGACTGTGGTCTCGGTTTCGGTCACCGGCTCAGCGCTGCGGGCCTCACTGTGGACCCGGCCCTTCAGCACCGCGGCGACTTCTCCACCGAGACGGGTCGGGTGGGACTGGAGCGACTGATGCGGGCAGACCGGCCGCCCACCGCCATCTTCTGCGGCAACGACGTGATCGCGCTCGGCGCCCTCAACGCTGCCCACGTGCTCGGCATCCGGGTGCCTGAGGACCTCACGCTGGTCGGCTTCGGAGACATTCCGATGTCGTCGTGGCCGATGCTCGACCTGACCACGATGAGGGTCGACCTGGGCGAGATGGCTGACGCCGCGGCCTCGCTGCTGGTCTCCCAGATCGCCGACCCGGGCCGCCCTGCACACAAGGTGGTGCTCCCGGTCTCGATGGTGCTGCGACGCACCCACGATGCGCCGGGCCGCGGTTCGCCGACCGATTGACGGGTCAGCCGACACCGAACTTGAAGTCACGCGCCACGAACGGATCGACGAGAGGAACTGCACGTGGAGACCGAGACCCCCGTCCCGACCATGCTCGAGGCGTGGCGGCGTACCTGTGACCGCACCCCCGACGCGCCGGCGGTGCTGTACTTCGACCGGTCGATCACCTTCGGCGAGATCGACCGGGCCAGCGACGCGCTGGGACACTCCTTCGCGGCGGGCGGTCTGCAGCCCGGAGACCGCGTCGCCGTCTACCTGCAGAACGACCCGCAGTGGCTCGTCTGCCTCATCGCTGCGTGGAAGTGTGGCGCCTCGGTCGCCTGTGTGAACCCGATGCTGCGCGGCCGGGAGCTGCGGCACCACCTCAGCGACGCCGACCCCGCGGTGCTCGTGTGTCTCGACACGCTGTACGCCGAGGTGGTCGCTGACGTGCGGGCCGAGCTGTCCGTACCGGTCGTCATCACCACCTCGCCGTGGGACATGGCCGGCGGCGCGACGGTCCCGGAGTCCATCTCTGCCGCCTGGGGGCAGCGGCTTCGTTTCGAGGACACCCTCGACTGGCGACTGCTCCTCGCCGAGCACGAGGGCAAGGCCCCGGTGCCGGTCGAGGTCGCGTCGACCGACGTGGCGCTCCTGACCTACACCTCCGGGACCACCGGACCGGCCAAGGGTGCGATGAACCTGCACGGGGCGATGGTGCACAACGCGCAGGTCTACGCCTCGCTCTACGACATCGACGCCGAGCGCGACGTGCTGCTCGGGCTCGCCCCGCTGTTCCACATCACCGGCAGCGTCGCGGGGCTGGCCCTGACCGCCCTCACCGGCGCGCCGCTCGTGCTGCTGCACCGGTTCGACGCTGCGGCCACCCTGGAGGCGATCGAGCGGCACCGGGTGACGTTCACGGTGGCGGCCAGCACGGCGTACAACGCCCTGGCCAGCCATCCCGAAGCTTCGCGCCGCGACCTGACCTCCATGTCCAAGACCCTGTCAGGGGGCGCCCCCATCAGCACCGCACTCCTCGAACGCGTCCGCGAGAGCACCGGCTGGACGATGCGCCCGGTCTACGGCCTGACCGAGACCACGTCGCCGGCCACGGCCTGCCCCCTCGACGTCGAGACCCCCGTCGACCCGGAGAGCGGCGTGCCGTCGGTCGGGATCCCGGTGCCCGGCGCGCGCGTCAGCATCGCGGACGCCGACAGCGGAGCAGCGGTGGACGTGGGGGAGCTGGGCGAGATCGTGGTGGCCGGCCCGATGGTCGTCCCGGGTTACTGGCGCGCGCCCGAGGAGTCCCGGCAGGCGATTCGCGACGGCCACCTCTACACCGGGGACATCGGTCGCCTGGACGCCGACGGCTGGCTCTACGTGCTCGACCGCAAGAAAGACCTGATCAACGCCGGGGGATACAAGGTCTGGCCGCGCGAGGTCGAGGAGGTGCTCGCCATGCATCCTGCGGTCAGGGAGGCAGCGGTGGTCGGGGTGCCAGACGAGTACCGTGGCGAGACGGTCAAGGCCATGGTCAGCCTGCGCCCGGGCTCGCTCGTCGACCCGGAGGAGCTCATCGCCTTCTGTCGCGAGAACCTCGCTGCCTACAAGTACCCGCGCATCGTCGAGGTCGTGGCCGAGCTCCCGAAGAACGCCGCGGGCAAGATCCTGCGCCGCGAGCTGCGCCGCACCGTCGAAGGAGGAAAGGAGTGAAGGCCCGCCGGCGCGGCGGCCGGCCGTGGCTCAGGCAAGGAGCTTCAGTCCAGCGGGGTCGTCCGTCATGTCAGCACGGTGCGAGACTCGGCGACATGAGCGAGCAGCAGCGCACTCCCGCCGGATCATGGCCCACCCCGATCACCGCGAGCCTGGTGGTGCAGCAGGCCGGCAAGGTCGGCGCGGTGGCGCTCGACGGCGACGTCGTGCTCTGGTCGGAGATGCGACCCCACGAAGGCGGACGCACCCAGATCGTCCGTCTGGAGCCCGGCGGGGAGCCGACCGACGTCCTGCCCGCGGGCGCGGACGCCCGCACTCAGGTCCACGAGTACGGC
>JBKJON010000510.1:0-25847 GCA_046595715.1 Marmoricola sp. | reverse complement strand
TCGGCCGCACCTTGAAGCGCTGGAAGGACGCGTTCTTAGCCTACTTCGACACCGCCAGGGCCAGGGCCAACAACGGTGGCACCGAGGCCGTCAACGGCCTCATCGAACTCCACCGACGCGTCGCACGCGGGGTCCGCAACTACGACAACTACCGACTACGGATGCTCCTCATCGGCGGCGGGCTACGCCACCCCCACCTGAAGTAAGAAGAGCCGGTTTACGCACCGACTCCGACAAATGCCAACAGTGGCGGTTGTGCTGGCGATCGCCCTCGGTGTGGTTCTCCTCAACGGGTGGCGCCCGAGGCCGGCCCTGTCCTGGCAGCCTTCGCGACTATCTGTTCACCGGTGGTGCAGATGCGGACCGGACGTCTTTGACGGTGGCCGGTTCCCGGATCCCTGTCACCGCCCTCACGTTCAGGTTGACCGTAGTGACACTTCAGCTCGCGAGCAGCCAGTTCCCGCCACGGCTACTGCATCGCTTCGCCGAGACCTGGTGGTCCCGGGGACTCACAGGCTGTTCCTCGGCACGTTCGCTGACCCGGTCAGTTCGGTTCAACCCGTTCTGACGGGTCTGCACCAATGCTGAAAGTGATTCTCACCATCGGGCCCGGCCAAAGCCGGTTGTTCCGTGTTTGACTGGTGATCCGGCCCCAGTCCCTGGCACCGCCTCCCAACACGCGAACTGCGGAGTCCCCGGGGTCTCTCATGGCAGAGCACGTCGAGAGCATTATTGAACTGCTGGGCCCGCGCGAAGTCATCGGGCAAGCCATCGACCTTCTGATGAACCGCGACGATGTGAGCCGCGACGCCGCCTTCGAACTCCTGGTCCAGTCTTCTTCAAACGCACGTTGCAAGGTACGCGAGACCGCCGCCGAGATCATCTCTCAAGGAGAAGGTGATTGACCTGAGCCACCCGTACGGGGCTGGACGGACATCCTTGGCCCGCGTGGGCCGCGCTGCATACGCGCCCTCGGACATGACGGCAGTCCCAGCGCCAGCACGTTTGGCGAGGTTCGCGCAGCCTTTCGCCCGTTAACGACCTGTCGAGCTCCACCTCGCAGGCTCGGTACCTTGAGGTGCGGCGCCCATCGCCGCGCCTCGGTAGCGTGCTACCCACGCGGTTGGATCAGGATGGGTCGTCGACGCGGATCCACGGAACTGTGGTAGCCGCGGGTTTCACTAGTCTGGGCTGGCGGTCAGGTCCTTTCGCAGTCGCGCGTTCGCCACGCGCAGTCGCATCACCTGAGTCTCCAACGCCAGGACGTGCCCGATGCCGGCCAGGTTGAGACCTTCGGCCAGGAGCTCTCGGATCCGGGTCAGTCGATCGAGGTCATCGTGGCTATAGAGCCTGGTGCCTCCACTCGTGCGGTCGGGCTCGATCAATCCGTGACGTTCGTATACCCGGAGGTTCTGGATCTGCATCGAGACCATCTCCGCTGCGACGGAGATCGCGAAGACGCCGGTGCTTCTGCTTGCAGCCACGATTCTCCTCACGAGGTCTTGCCTCCTGATTCTGGAGCTATAACAAATCTAAATCTAACAGTACAGGTTCTGAGCGGACGCGACCAGGACCGCAACGAGATCAGGAGGACATCATGTTGCTTCGCACGACTGACCCGTTTCGTGACTTCGACCGGCTGACCCAGCAGCTGCTGGGCACCACTAACCGCCCCGTCGTGATGCCGATGGACGCCTGGCGCGAGGGTGACTGTTTCGTCATCGAGTTCGACCTGCCCGGTGTCAGCCCGGAGAGCGTCGATCTCGACGTGGAGCGCAACGTGCTCACCGTGAGTGCGGAGCGGGTCTCGCGCAACGGGGACTGGGAGATGCTTGCTTCCGAGCGTCCGCGGGGTCGGTTCAGCCGTCAACTCGTCTTGGGCGACAACCTGGACCTGGACCGGATCGAGGCGGGGTACGAGAACGGCGTGCTGCGACTCGTCGTGCCAGTGGCGGAGAAGGCCAAGCCGCGCAAGATCCAGATCTCCGGCGCCCCGGACCAGCGCGCGTCCATCGACGCCTGACGACCCCGCCGACGCTGCGCCAGGACCGCCCAGCGGCTTACGCAGCCCACGCACAGGTGGACCACCTCAAGAGGAGAAGCGCAGGTGATCGCGCAACTGCTGGCGCCCTGCGGACTTTCACCCCGGGCGCCCAGCATCCCGCCGGCGGCCGCATTGGCGAAGGTGACGACGCCGTCAGTGGTGATCCGAGAGCCGTTGCAGCAAACTACGATGCCCCCGGGTAACCGCGGCGAGCGCCGCGGCGAGCAGCAGTCCGAGGAGGAACACTATGGGGTTCAGGGTTCGTGTGACGTCCTCCAGCCTAGGGGTCGACGGCGTGCGGGTTGCCGATGGTGACGTCGCTGACGTGGACGTGGGCTGGTAGGACTTCGAGGACGGTCGTGGGGGCGTGCAGGAGTTCGGCGAGGATCTCCTGGGCCACCTCCCGGACGCGGTCGGCGACGTCGACCAGCACGTGTCCATAGGCCACGAAGAGTTCGATGGTGACCTGGCGCAACTCGTCCCGCGGCTCGACGCCGAGCACGATCGCTCCCACCGCGAAGGACTCCGAGAGCTGGTCGATGTCGTGGCGCAAACGGGTGATCAGCACCTGGTCGCTCACCCGGACGTAGTCATAGGGCGGGTGGGCGCGCACCGGGAGCGAGCGTCGGCTGGATCGCAGGGCGTTGCGCAGGACGTCGTCGGCGATCTCGACCGCGCGCGGGCTGACCCGGGACCGTAGCTGCGCGACGGCCCGGTCGAGCGCCGGCCACGACTGCGCGGCGGCGGTGTCGTCGAGCTCGGGCTCGGTGGAGCCGGGTGGTGCAGTCATCGCCACGCCTCCATCCTGATCGCTATGGCGCGTCGGGCTCGGTGCAACTGTCCACGGACCACGGTAGGTGTCGTGTCCAGGATGCGGGCGATTTCGTCGTAGGACTGCCCCTCGAGCTCACGGAGCAGCCAGGAGGCCTTCTGCCGCCACGGCAGCTCGGTCAACGCCAGGGACAGCTCCTCCCACAGCTCGCGGTCTATCGCCCGACGCACGGGGTCGCCCTCGTCGGTGCTCCCCAGACGTGCCTCGATGATGGAGTCGTCGACAGGGATCGGCCGGCGTCGCCGTCGGAGGTCGAGGGAACTGCGGGAGACGATCGAGAGGATCCAGGTCTGGAAGCGAGAGTCGCCGCGGAAGCCGGGCAGGTAGCGCCAGGCTTTGACCCAGGCGTCCTGGCTGGCCTCTGCGGCGAGGTCCTCGTCGCCGTCGAGCATGTGCAGCGCGTAGCGGAACGACGCCTGGAAGTGCCGGTCAAACAACTCCGCGAAGGCCCGGGCGTCGCCCATGCCCGCCTTGCGGGCCAGGACGCCGTCGGCGACCGTCGCGGCCTCCGCGTCGTCCCGCACCGGCCCTGTGGTCAACCTGCCGTCCTTCATCATGGTGTGGCGCGCGTCACATCGTGATGGTTCGTGACGATCCGACTGGATGCTACGTCTAACGGGGGTCGGCATCGACGCGCGGTCGTTCGACCAACCGCGACGCCGCACGGTCCAACCCCCTATGCGCCCCGTGGCGCCACACCGAAGGACAACCATGAGCACCTCACCTTCCGAGATCAACTCCTCGAGCACCGACGCGCTGGTCACCCCCCAGGGCCGCACCACCATCGCCGATGCGGTGGTCTCCAAGATCGCCGGCATCGCGACCCGTGAGATCTCCGGCGTGCACGCCCTCGGCGGCGGCGGCGCCCGCGCGGTCGGCGCGCTCCGTGACCGGCTGCCCGGCAACAGCACCGACCACGGCCAGGGCATCTCGGTCGAGGTCGGCGAGAAGCAGGCCGCGGTCGACGTGACCCTGGTGGCCGAGTACGGCGTCGGCATCGCCGACCTCGCCGCCGGCATCCGGCGCAACGTGATCGCCGCCATCGAGCGGATGACCGGCCTCGAGGTGACCGAGGTGAACATCGAGGTCACCGACGTGCACGTGCCCAGCGACGACGAGGGCGACGACAGCGGGTCGGGCGTCCAGTGATCCCGATGCCCGGGGAGCCCGGCCGCGAGCCGGAGCTCCCGGCCGACCTCGTCGCCGCGGCGGCGCTGGCCGTCCCCGGGGTGAGCGCGCTTCACAGCGGCTCCTTCGGGGAGGTCGGCACCTACCTCCCCGGCCGCCGGGTGAGCGGCGTACGCACCGGGCCGGATCTCACCGAGGTGCACGTCGTGGTGGAGATGGGCGCTCCGATCCTGGAGACCGCGGCGCTGGTGCGCGCCGTCGTCACATCGATCGTCGCCACCCCGGTCGACGTCTACGTCGAGGACCTCGACCAGAGCCACCCCTCGGACCCGGCAGCTCCGTGACCCCGTCGGCGCCACCGGCGCCTGCTCCCCCGGGTCGTCCCCCTCTCAGTCAGGAACACACCATGACCACCTCCACCATCGGCCTGTTGGCCGGGCTCCTCCTCGCGATCGCGGCGGCGACGGGCGGTATCTGGGGCTTCCTCCTCGCAGCCCTGCTCGGCACCGTCGGCTACCTCATTGGCGCCCACTACGACGGCGAGATCGACCTCCGCGCGCTGGTCGGCAAGCGCCGTGGCTGACCACGACGGCGGTCCCGACACCGGTGGAGGGCTGGCCCCTCCCGAGGAGCGCGGGACTCTGAGCTTGGCCGACCGGGTCGTGGAGAAGATCGCCTCCGCGGCCGCCCGCGAGATGAACGAGGTCACCCAGCACTCCTCGGGGTGGATCCCGGGGCGGTCGCTGCCCCGGGCGAGCACCGAGATCGCCGGCGAGCACGCACGCATCGGGGTGGAGGTCGCGATCCCGTGGCCCACGCCGCTGGCCGACATCGCGGCCCGCACCCGTGACCACGTGCAGGAGCGGGTCTCCACCCTGACCGGCATCGACGTGGTGGCAGTCGACGTCACCGTCGCCGAGATCGTGCACCTGCGCCCCATCACCCGGAGGGCCCGATGAGCACGACCCCAGAAAGCAACCAGACCACCCAGACCATCCAGACTGAGGCCGGCGGCACCGACGACGCACCGCTGGACGGCGCGAAGGCGCCGGTCGGCACCGGCACCGCGCCGATCTTCGGCCAGCTGATCGCGCTGCTGCTCATCGGCCTGGGCATCGTCGGCGTCCAGGAGGCCATCGCCCGCACCGGGCTCGCCAAGACGTCCTGGACCTCATGGGTGCTTACCCGGCTCGACGGTCGCTCCGCCAGCTTCAGCATCCTGGTGCTGTGCGTCGTGCTCACGCTGGTGGGCCTTGCCCTGCTGGTCGTGGTGTTCAAGCCACGGCCGCGCAAGACCCTCACCCTGTCGGCCAAGACCGGTGTCTACCTGCGCGCCGGCGACCTGGCCCGGATCGCCCAGAGCGCGGTCGACGGCGCCGACGGCGTCATCGACGTCGGAGCCTCGGCCAGTCGCTCGCGCCTGAAGGTGCGGGTGACCACGCTCGAGCCCGCCTCGGGCAACACCGACATCGAGAGCGACGTCCGCGACCGGATGCAGCCCACCTTCGAGGCACTGACCAACCCCCCACGGGTCTCGGTCGACGTCGTCAACCAGGAGCTCACATGATCAGCCGCACCCTCATGGCCCTCGACCGGGTCGCCACCCTCGTCCTGAGCCTGGCGCTGCTCACCCTCGGACTGCTCGGCATCTGGTGGTGGACCGGCGCCGGCCCGCTCCCCACGAAGTCCAGCACCACCCCGGTCCAGGACGTGGTGGCGACAGGCTGGTGGCCGTGGGCCAGCGCGCTGCTCGGCCTGCTCCTGGTCTACCTCGGCATCCGATGGCTCGCCTTACACCTCTCGCGGAGCACCGTCACCGAGCTGCAGCTGCGCGGCTCGGGCAAGCAGGGCACGCTGATCGTGACCGCCGGAAAGGTCACCGACGCCGCCGCAGAGAGTTTCGCCGACACCCTCGGCGTGCGGAGCGCAAAAGGGACGATGATCCGCGACCGCGGCCAGCTGGTCGCCAAGATCACCGCCGTCGTGGAGGCCTACGCCGACCTGCCCGCGATCGCAAAGCAGGCCGACCGGGTGGCCACGGAGTTCGCCCACATGCTCGGCCGCGACGACCTCCGCTGCCGGGTCGAGCTCCGCGTCGCCCGGCGCAGCAAGACCCCCGCCCGGGTCTCCTGACCCCCACTTCGAGAAACGAGACTCATCGTGACCATCTCCGGCATCCTCACCGCCATCGTCATCGGCGCCATGCTCGGCGTCCTCGGCCGCGCCATCGCCCCCGGCAAGCAGAACATCCCGATCTGGCTGACCGTGATCGTGGGCATCGTCGCCGCGCTGCTCGGCACCTTCATCGTCGGCTCGCTGCAGACGACCAAGGGACTGGACTGGGTCGAGCTGGTCGTCCAGGTGGTGCTCGCAACCGCCGGGGTCATCGTGGCGGCTCGACTTTATCCAGGGCGCAACCGGGCCTGAGGTCTCCAGGCGACCTCAAGCGCGCTGACGAGGTCGGCGCCGCTTCGCAGAGCAGCATCCGCCCAAGCGTCCCTTGTGGACCCCGGGCCGTCATCGCCGCTCGCCACGCGGGCGTCGCCTGTCCGCCTGCCGCGACAGAATCGCCACACCCCAGTAGGCGGCCGCACGCGCTATCCCGCCTACACCGAGACTGGGTGGAACAGCCACTGGAGTACCACGGTCTGCGCCGCCGCGAGTTCTGGGCCCGGGTCAACAAGCTCCGGGACAATGCCGCGGAGTCCGCGGCCGATGGTGGGGTGGCGGCAGCCGTCCATTGACTCGGTCCGCCACGGGTACTCGCCGCCCAGGTTGCCGCTACTCGCATGGTCCCTTCCTGCTCGCGCGACACCCGGGCCACCGCGACCTGGTTCACCTGCTTGATGACCGGTGGCCACCGAGCAACCGCATGCGGAGTTGCCGTCGGAGTCCGCCGGCTCGAGCCCTTCGACCCAGACACTTCGTACTTCGCGCGCGGCGGAGCGTTTTGCGCGGCTTCTGCGCTGAGTCGTGGCCCAGAATGGATCGGTGATCGATGAGATCGAGACTGGGCGAGTGCTGTGGGGGGTCGGCGCCTTCGGGTTGGCGCTCCTGCTGGCTGCCGTCGTACGCCACGTGTTGATCGGGGTCCTCGATCGGGGCGACTCTGACCGGCATACGGGAAGGATGATCGGCCGCCTGGTAGGCGTCGTCATCATGGTCAGCGGTCTCGTCTACGCCCTCGAGCTTTCGGGTGTGCGGGTCGGGCCGATGCTGGGCGCGCTCGGGATCGGTGGGATCGCCCTGGCGTTCGCGGCACAGGACATGCTGTCCAACTTCATCGCGGGCGTGCTGCTCCAGGTGCGCCGGCCTTTCCGTGTCGGGGACGAGATCAGCAGCGGTGACTACGAGGGTCGGGTCGTCGACGTCAACCTCCGCACCGTGCGGATGAGGACCCACGACGGGCTCACGGTCTATCTCCCGAACGCCGAGGTCCTACAGACGCCGATCGTCAACTTCACCAAGACCTCGTTGAACCGGACGTCGATCACCGTGGGCGTCGCCTACGACTCCGACCTCGAGCGTGTGCGAGAAGTTCTGCTGAGGGCTTGTAGCGAAACCGAGGGAGTCAGTGCGATCCCGGAGCCGGAGGCGTGGGTGGAGGAGTTCGGCGATTCCTCGATCAACATCGCCGTGCGCTACTGGCACGCCTCCGACATTGCTAGTAGGTGGCGGACACGCAATGCAGTCGCGATGGCTGTGAAGACGGCCTTTGACGGAGCGGGGATCGCTATCCCCTTCCCACAGCGCACGCTGTGGTTCGGTCCGGGCTCGACGACGCTGCGGATCGAGCCGGGTCGCCTCGACTCGGCGAACGGGCAGGCGTCCGGGAACGAAGACGGGACCTGAGCCATCCCAGGCAAACCTACGGCCAGCCCAAGGCGAGCCGCGACACCGCCACCCACGAACAGCAAGCCAATGACGACCGGCCGCCCGCGGCGCAGACGAGCGCAAGGGCAGCGATCCCCGCAGCGATCTTGTGTGTCATGACTCGGCTCCTTTCATTTCTCCGCGCGCTCGGTCGAGGACGCCGGTGAAGCGGGCGGGTCAACGCAGGACTACCCCGGGTTGACTGGGTCCGCGAGCTCGAGGTGATGACCCTCGCGTGACGAGAGGAGGAAGGTGAGGGCCGCAGCGACCATGACGGCCGCCCACCAGCCTCCATGTACCGAGTCTTCCGGGCTGCTGACGAGCCAAGTGGCGTGCAGCATCGGCTGGGCGATCAGCACCCCGACGAAGATCAACGCGCCGGCCGACGTCACCATGTTGCCCGGCTCGGCCTCGCCGCGCCGGGCCGCGACCGCGGACGCGGCGACGGACAGGGAGGCCAGGCCTGCCGACTCCCACGCCAAGGCTGTGAGTGGCGCCGACGGCGCCCACCACTGCAGCAACGCGGCCAGCACGACCCCGCCGACGGCGAGGACTGCGAACCCGGCCAGGATGCGGAAGGTGCGACGCCGAAGCAGCGACGCGGGGACAACATCGGTCAGTGGTTTCGCTTCGTCGTCGAGTAGGTAGGCGGCGCCCGCCGCGAGGACGAGGACGATCAGGTGGAGCAGGAAGAGGGGGATCTCGTCGCGGCGCACGATGGTCGACAACACACCGAGGAGAAAGACCGCCGCGGCGGTGGAGACGAGCACCGGAACGATGGGTCGCAACAGGTAGCCGGTCATGCGACGGGAATCAGCAGGCAGGCGGCGGCGACGGCGATGAGGAGCCCCCCTGCGAGGAGCAGCGGTCTCCGGTTGGTGTTGTCGCGGAGCAGTGCGGTGACGACGGCCAAGCCACACAGGGATGCGTAGTAGCCGCAGGACCAGAGGGGGTGGACGCCACCGCGAAGCCAGGTGGAGTGGTACTGACCTTCGCTGTAGGCCCCGTCCATGAAGTTGAACCACGGCGACATCGTGAACCAGGGGGTGGGCAGCGCGTCGCCGTAGGCGGCGCCGATCACGAGGATCACCATGCCGAGCAGGGCCGAGCCGCGGAAAGGTGCCCAGCGGGCCACGGCGACACCGAGCAGCGGTCCACCGAGCGCCGCGAGCGGGAGGGCGGCGACCAGGGCGGCCAGCATGTCGATGGTGGGCTCGTCCCCGAACCAGGCCACCCGCAGGCCGGGGGGGTTCGACTCCGGTGGCCAAACTGCACCGAAGACGACGAGCGCCGCGACCGTCACGACCCCGGCGGCCATCGGCACCAGGCAAGCCAAACAGAGAGCAATGGTGCGGCGCTGCTGACCAGTCGGGGAGATGTCAGCGAGTTCGCCGCTGCGGCGCAGCGAGGTGGTCAGCCGATGCGCCACGACGAACCCGAACACGCCCAGCAGGAAGGCCGGCGCGACTAAGCCCTCCACCGCGGAGACGGTGACCACCGAACGCGTGGCGATCCCGAAGCCCAGCATGAGGAGGAGACACGCGGCTCCGAACAGGAACAGCGGGTGCCTGGCGAAGCGACGCGCGTCCGCGCGTGCGAGGGCCAGCAGGGTGGGCATCGGCCGGATCGGAGGATTGGTCCTGCGAGCGACTGTGGTGCTCATGTCATGACCTCCAGATCTGTGTGCCGAGCCTGGTCGCCGACGAGGAGCAGGTACGCGTCCTCCAGCGCCGGCTCGATGATCTCCGCATCCGGCGGTGGGTCTCCGATGTTGCGGATTCGGCGGTTCCCAGTCCTCCATGCGTGCTGCGCTGATGGGTGACGCTCGTCGGCCATCCATACTCGGCCGTGAGCCAGCCGAACCAGTTCCGTCACCATCCCGTCGAAGAGGACCCGCCCGAAGTTCAGGACCACCACCCGCTCGCACAGGGCGGCGACATCGTCGGTTTGGTGGGTGGAGATGACGACTGTGGCGCTCTCTCCGGCTCGCCCCAGCACATCGCGCAGGCGACCTCTCTGCTCGGGGTCGAGCCCTGCTGTCGGCTCGTCGAGCACCAGCAGGTCGGGCTGACCGAGCATCGCCTGGGCGAGGACGAGCCGTTGTCGCTGTCCCCCCGACAACGCGCTGATCCGCTTCGTCGCGATGTCGCCGAGCCCGGTCAGCTCGAGCGCCCGGCGGACCTGCGCCTGCCGCTGATCGCGGTCGGACCACTCTTTGAGGATGGCCATGTAGTCCACGAAGCCGAAGGCCGTGAAGCCACGCGGGAAGCCCGTTTCCTGGGGGACGTAGCCCAGTCGGCGGCGTACGGCGAGCCTGCCCGGAGCTGCGCCAGGGTCCTCACCGAGGAGATGGATGGAGCCGGCGTCGGGGGCCAGGGCGGTGGCGAGTATGCGCAGCAGCGTCGTCTTCCCGGCGCCGTTGGGACCGAGCAGCCCCGTGATACCGGGCCCGAATGTGAGGTCGATGCCCGTCAGGGCGGTCGTCCTGCCGAAGGTCTTGCCCACCCCGGCGAGGGTGGCGGTGTTTCTGGATGTGTGGTTCATGACTGCCTTCCCAGACGATCGAAGGTGGAGTGCTGCTGGACCAGCGCGGCCAGCGCGGCCAATGTCAAACCGGCGAGGACGATCTGCATGGTCGGGTCCACCACAGCCATGGGTGCCTGCGCTTGGACGGCCACAAGAACGGTCGCTGCCCAGGCGCCTCCCACCGTCGCGGCTGCCGCCGTGGTGCCAAGCCGTTGGGAGAGAGACAGACACAGGGTCACGCCTGCCACTGCGGGGGTGAGCCAGGCAACTGCCAACCAGTCAGGGCCAGGCAACACGAACCCCACGACTACTGCGGTGGGCACTGACATCGCCAAGACGCCTGCGGTGCGCAGGAGTAGCAGTCGGAGCGCGGAGTACGGCGCCACGGTCCCCAGCTCATACGACGGGTCCGCATCACCACCGTAGGAAGCGGACACCCCCGCGACCGGAGCGAGCGGCGCGACCAGCAGGAACACGGCGAGTCCGAACCTGTCCGAGAAGGTCGCCGCGACACCGCTGAACACAGTGACAGTCACCATGCCGACCAGCCAGGCTTCACCGAACGCGGGTACGGCGGCGAGCAACCGGGAAGTCTCCTCGGACACGCCCAGCCGCCCCAGCAGCCGCTCGACCGCACTGCGCCGGGGCGCCTCGACAGTCAACCGGATAGCGTCCCACGCCTTCGTCAGAGGTTCGGCGGCCATCATGGGAGCGAAGCGTGTTCGGCACTCGGCGCACGACATGAGGTGTCCCTCGACGGAGGCGCTGGCAAGAGGCAGGCCCCGCCCTTCGGCGTACGCGCGCAGCGCATCGTCGTCGGCATGCCAGCCGTGCGGATTCGTCGTCGTCATGCCAGCTCCTCACGCATCTTTACCCGCGCCCGAATTAGGCGTGTCTTCACCGTTCCGCGTGGGATCTTCAGTAGGACGGCGGCTTCCCTCGTCGTCAAACCGTCCAACACCGTGAGCTGCAGGACGATGCGCAGTTCCGGCGAGATCCGCGCCATGGCACCGCCGACGTCCGCATGCTCCAGTTCGAGCAACACCCGCTCCTCGGCTGAGATGTCCTCGGCGTCCCCTTCCAGCAGCGCCGGCCCCGACTGGAAGTCGGCGCGTCTGCGGAGGCGGCTCACCAACCTGCGGATCGCGATGCCCCACAGCCAGGCCGGGACCTCGCCCTCGCCGCGGAACTTGTCGGCCCCGTTCCACGCTGCGACGAAGGTGTCCTGCAGAACGTCCGCCACCGCATCGGCGTTGGCGCATCGCCGCGCCAGCCGGGCCGCGATCCAAGGCGCGTGGCGTGCGTACAGCTCACCGAGAGCACCCTCGTCGCGATCGGCCATCGCAGTCAGGATGTCCCTGTCCGTTGGCTCATCACGCGCCATAACAAGACTGTCGCACCGTGGACGGCCATCGGCCCACGACCAGCGAACTTTCTCGCCCGGCCGGGCTACACCCGTGACGAGGCACGACATCCAATGGCGTTCGGTGTGGGTCGAGAAAGGAGTCGGACCGTATGGCTGCCGCTTGGTCCGCAGATCTTCGACCGCTTGATCATCGTGTTCAGCAAGTTCGTGGGAGGACCGTTGCAGCGGCTGCGGGGCCCCAGCATTGGGGCTGATGACAGCAGCGTTACCAACACTCCGAGGGGTGCGGCGTTGAAAAGCAGCCTGCGCGTCGCCAACCTCCTTTTTCGAGCAGCAACACGGGTGCCTCGCCCGCGTGTACTGGAGGGGTCCGCCCGAACTTGCCCTCCGATGTTCGCCATCTTGACGAGTGCAGAGAAGCCGAGGTCGTACGCCGCGACTGGTTGCGTCAGTTCCTCACCCTCAGGACCCCGCCGCAGGGAGCCGAGGCCCTGATCTGTGAGGCGGTCGACGGTGGCCAGTTCACGCTCACCAAGGCGATGGACGCCGCCCACCCGATGTTGCGCGACCTGCTCGGGCTCGACACCGCTTTCGCTGTACGGCGGCGGCCGTCACCGCGGCGCTGCATCACCAGTCCGTCTGCCTACGACTCGGGGTGGTTCAGCAGCCGGGCGAGATGCAAGGGTGAAGGTCTAGTACCGGTTGGTTCCTCGCAACGCGGATGGTCTGCCATCCGGGTCATGAATGAAGTCGAGCGGCAGCGCAGCCCACTGCCGCTGCCTCTGGGTGAGTTCGATCGTGGGTAGTCGGCGTAGTCGTCCCGGCGGCCGTGGTCCTCGCCTTCCGGCTGTGTGCCAGTCATCGAGTTGAGCGGCGTGGGCAGCGTAGAGGTTGAACATCGCGGTTGGATCGAGGCAGTCGCTCATCGTCGCCTCAAGGCCACATTCGGTGACTGCGTCGAGCCGGTCGAGGTGCTCAGCGGCGAGGGTGAGCCGCAGGTCGCGGGCGTATGACTGGTCAAGGACGACGGCGGTGAGTTCGGAATCGTGGGTCCACGAGCGACGACAGAAGTCGTCCGAGCCGGTACTGGCCCAGACGTCGTCGATGATGCAGACCTTGGCATGCACGTAGACAGGGACGCCGGCATGATTCTCCAGGCCGTACGCCGCGACGCGTCCGGGAGCGACGTGCCTGAGACGGTCGATCGCGCGGTGCCGACCAAGAAGTTGCGGGACACGGTTGAGTCCGTCGAGGTCGGGCACCAGCGGGATGACGATGATGGTGCGAAGCTCGGGCCGCGCCTGCAGTTGCTCTGCGAAGACGCGCGCGACATCGCTTCCCCAGAAGTACTGATCCTCGACGTAGACCATCTGCTCCGCCCTCCCCACAGCCTTGGTGTAGCCGCGGGCGACGCTGCGCTCACCGCCTGGGGCGAAGGGGTAGTCGCGGCCAGGGCCCAGATTGGGGTAGGTCCTGAGAAGTTGGACTCTGTGGGCACCTGCGGGAGGCGGTGGTGGCCGTTGTTCGGGTAGGGGCTCGGGCGAATGGTCGAGTCCTCGAAGCCTGTCGGCGATACGTCGCCACGGTGCCCGCGAGAGCGGCGCAGGATCGCTCCAACGTTCTCTGAAGACAGTCTCCACGTCATAGACGGCCGGCCCCTGGATCGCCACCTGGACGTCATGCCACGGCGGGCGCGCGCCGTACTCCTTGGCCAGTAGCTGCGGCTGCGGATCACCGTGGTGGGCAGCGTCGTCTCGCCGGTTGTGGGCCAGGTCGATGCCGCCGACGAAGGCCACGTCACGCGCAGGGTCGTCACGGTGCCGAACCACGACGAACTTCTGGTGATGGGAGCCGCCAGCGCGCACCCGCATGTCGAGCAGTGCCTCGACGCCCCTGTGCTGCAACTGTTCACCGAGGTGACGGTTCTCCGTTGCGAAGAACCCCGTCTGGTCGAGGTGGGAGCGCCAGACCAACCCGTGGACGGCGACGCCGCGTCGGTCCGCACGTGATAGCACCTCGACCACCTCGCTCCCGGGCTCGCCGGTGAGCTGCTCGTCGGCATCACCCTGCCAGTCGGCGAAGAGCACGAAGTCGCCGGGCCCGGTGGCCTCGAGCGCGTCATACAGGGCCCGGAAGTACCTCGCACCGTGGATGAGCGGACGGACGAGGTTGCCCTCCGACCAAGCCCGGGCGCCACCATCGCCGCCCTCGAATGCCGTCAGCGGATCGGCCCACTCCGGCCTTGTCAGCAACCAATCGGCCGGGTCGTCCATCCTCCCAGCATGCCCCGGATCCACCACCCAGCACAGGCACGCCTACGACGTGCGGCTTTCCGCCGCGTGCAGCAGCGGTCGGCCAGGCCTAGCGTCGGGGCTTCGAGTGCATCGTCGTGTCTGCGGCGAGCGCGGCCCGGCTCCGCGCCGTCGCCGCGGGAGGTGCTCCATGTCCAACCCAACACGGCTCTTGCCGTTCCAGCCGATGTCGATGACCACCCCACAGCTGGCTGCGGTCTCGTTCCTGGCCCGGTACGCCGGCCACCCCCATGAGCTCTACTCCTACCAGCTGCACCGTTGATTCGCCTGGTGCGAGGCCAATGGCCCGGATCCGTTGCTCGGGATCCAGCGGGCCCATGTCGAGCTCAACATCCGCAGCCTGGGCGAGGCCAGGCCTGATGGCGTCCTCGACCAACACGATGATGCACGGCGTCCGCGCGTTCTTCCGGTTCGCCCGCATTGACGGCCTGATCACCGCCGGCCCGGCCGTGTATGCCCGGCTGCCGAAGGTGCACAGCGACGAGTCCCGAACCCAAGGCTTGGACCGACTCGAGCTGATCCGCTTCCTTCAGGTCGCCCAGACCATCACCGTCCATCACGGTGCCCTGGCCTACTTTTGGGGCATCAACGCTCTGCGGGCATCGGAGGCGGCTTCGGTCCGGATCGAGGACTAGCCGAGACCATGCGAGGTCACCGCCTCCTGCACCTGGTCGGTAAGGGCGACAAGCCCGCGACGATGCCCCTGACCGTCCCGGTCTTGCGGGTCTTGGAGGCTTGCCGGGCCGAACGCACCACCGGACCACTGGGCCTGCGACCGATGTCGTGTGCGCCGATCGACCGGCGTGAAGTGTTTCGGATGGTGCTGCGGGTCGCGGAGGCAGCCGGCATTCCCCGTCACATCAGCCCGCACTCGCTGCGGCATGCGGCGATCACCAATGCCCTGGACGCCGGCGTCCCTCTCCGCGACGCCCAGATCCTGGCTCAATATGCCGATCCACGCACCACCGAGCACTTCGACCGGGCCCCGCGGCAACCTAGACCGCCACGGCGTCCACTTCCTCACCGCCTGCGTCGCCGGCGCATAACCAGAACGAGCGCGGTGCGTCTGCGTCGACTCCACCCACATTGACGCACCCGAATCAGGCCCCCCTCCCCGGGAAACGTCACCGGACGGATGTAGTCGGACACGGCGCATCTCGACCGTCCCCTCAAGTGTGCCCTCGCCGCTGAGGGTTCGGCTTGCGGTGACGACCGGATCTGCTTGATGTGCCAGTTTTCGCGTGCGCCGACTTGGCCAACATCGGCTCGAACTCCGCTGATACCGACCCGATCAACGAAGAGATGGACGTCCGATGGAAACAGGTGCCTCCATGGGAAAGCGCTACAAGGTTCTGGAAGAAGTCGCGTGCGCCATGGCGGCACGGCACCTGCCATTGGTTCCGTTACCGGTCCAGTCACGACCTGCGTTATCGCCGCTGTGGACCGGGGTTGAGTTCGTTGTTGAGGTCGTACGTCAGGTCCGTCGCGAGAAACCAGTCCGGTAGGCAAAGACGACCGCCTGGACACGATCGCGGCACCCGAGCTTGGCGAGTACGCGGCCGACGTGGGTCTTCACGGTCGCCTCGCTGAGAAACAGGCGGGCACCGATCTCGGCGTTGGACAAGCCCTCCGCGACGTGACCGAGCACCTCTTCCTCCCGGTCGGTAAGGCGCCCCAGCCGGGCGGCGTCCTGATCGGTGACCATGCGGTCCGGGGTGAACGACTCGATCAGTCGACGGGTCACCGATGGAGCCAGCACCGAGTCGCCACGGGCGACAACTCGGATGGCGTGCACGAGCTGGTCGTACGGCGTGTCCTTGAGCAGGAAGCCGCTGGCACCGGCGCGAAGGGCACGGTGCACTGCTTCGTCGAGGTCGAATGTCGTCAGCACTAGCACCCGCACCTCTGGCCGGTCCCGCACGATGCCCGCTGTCGCGTCGATACCGTCCATCCCTGGCATCCGCACGTCCATCAGCACTACGTCGGGCAGTCGGTCCCTGGCCAACGCGACCGCGGCGGCCCCGTCGGCAGCCTCGCCGACCACCTCCATGTCGTCCACGTCGCGCAACAGCCGCGCGAAGCCTTCCCGGACAAGCTGCTGGTCGTCGACGAGGAGAACCCGGATCACGGTCTCCCGCCCTCCACTATCGGCAGCGTCTGGTCGACGGTAGGCAGGGTCACCTCGAGCAGGTATCCCCCAGAGGACGGGCCGGCGATCATCTGCCCGCCACACAGGAGCACCCGTTCCCGCAGGCCGAGCAGGCCGGCACCGCCGCCCAGTGCCTCGAGTGACGTCTCGCCACCGTGGTCCTGCACGCGGACCTGCAGCGTGCGGTCGACGACGGCGAGCGTGACGTCGACCGACGACCCCTCGGCGTACCGGAGCGCGTTGGTCAGCCCCTCCTGCACCGCACGGTAGGCACACAGGGCCACGCCGGGCGCGATCGTCCCCGCGATGTCGACTTTCGCCCGTACGTCGAGCCCGGCCGACCGAACGCTGTCGATGAGCTCGTCGAGGCGACCGAGATCCGGGACCGGCTCGAGGTGGGGATCGTTGGCAGCGTGCAGGACGCCCAGCAGCCGGCGGAGCTCGGAGAGCGCCTCACGGCCGGAGCGCTCGATCGTCGCTAGGACACCCGCTAGCTCGGCATCGACCCGCTCGGCCAACGGCCGGGCCGTCCCCGCCTGCACGACCATCAGGCTCACTGAGTGGGCGACGATGTCGTGCAGCTCTCGCGCGATGACGGCGCGTTCCCTGGCGACGGCCTCCCGGGCCCGGATGTCGCGTTCCCGGTCGGCAAGCTGCAACCGGTGCGACAGCGCTTCTGCGCGGGCATTGCGAACGTGAACGATCCGGCCGGCCGTCGCCGCGAAGACGAAGAAGGCCCAGTCAACGACCACATTGTCATAGCCAGTTCGCAGATCCTGGGTGGTGCCGGCGACGAGCACCGCTGCCAGCCACAGCCACGGTCTCGGCAACCAGGCAGCAATGGCGAACACCAGTGCCATCCAGGCGAGTCCGACACCCAGCGTGCCCGCAGTCGACTGCGTGGCCGATGCCAGCAGGAGGTCCGCGACGAGCACGCCTGCGACCTGGGCGGGCCACCGCCTCGACCAGGCCACCAGCACCGGCGGGACGATTGCCAGGGCCACCCGCAACGGTGTGGGTGATGGCTGCTCGTCCGAGGCCAACCCCTCGAGCAGGGAGATGCACAGCAACACCGCGGCGAGCGCGGACTCGACACGAGTGGGGCGAAGGGCTGTGCGGTGAAGGAGGGGCCAGGCGGCCATGAAGACACGGTATCCGCGCCGATCTCCGATCGGGGTGATGCGCCAGCAGCCGCGACCTGCGGATGACGCGGTCGCGACCCGGGGAGGACGCGGCGCTGGGCCGAGGACGCCCAGGCTGGGGCCAACAAACACGCCGAAAGGACTAGTCATGAACACCACGCACCTCCTCGGTGGGCGCAGAACTGCGGTGGCAGAGACACTCGTCGGAGCTGGAACGACCATCAGCGCAGCCGGCTACCATGCACCAGTCGATCATGCGCCTCCCGCACCGAGTCGCCGCGTGCTCGGACGGACCGCGCTCACCGGTCTCATCCTGTTCCTCGTCAGCATCGGCACCTTCGCACCCGAGGTGTCACCCGAGGCTGGAAGGACGACCGCCGCGCAGATCCGCCGCTACGCCGCCGACAACGCAGGCACGATCAGGGCCAACACTCTCGCCTCGCTCATCTGTGTCGGACTGCTCCTCTTCTTCGTCGCCGGCCTAGCGCACCTGGTCCGCGAGGCCCGGCGAGGCTGGATCGGGCCCGTGTTCCTCGTTTCTCTCAGCGCCCTCATTGCCGCCCAGATGATGTCCCTGACCGCGGTGACGTCGATCTTCGGACTGCCCGATCAGCTGTCGGAGGTCTCGGATACCACCGTCGTAACGATGTACGACGTCGCGGCCATCGCCCAATGGCTGTTCACCCTCACCGTCGCTGCTCCGTGCATGATCTTGGTCGCGACCTACTCGTGGCTGGCGCTGCGACACAGGCTGATGGCGCGCTGGGCTTCCTGGGCCGGGCTCGCGATAGCTTCCGCGGGCGCAGCCACAATCGTCGGCCTGGCCTTGTCGTCGCCAGTCGATCTGTTCGTCATCGTGCTGTTCGGCTGGTGGCTCTGGCCCCTCTTCGTCTCGGTCGCCCTCGGCGTCCGCTGGCTGCGGACCCGGTGACGCGTGCCGGCCCGGCAACTGCCTTGCACGAGGTGGCATCGCGTTCGGTGCCGCCGGTGTGACTGACGGGGACCCATGGTCTTGGATCTTGGATCTTGGGTCTTCTGGCGTAGGCGTTCCTAGGGTGTTTGGCCGACGAGAGTCCCGTGGGGGCGATCCTCGACCCGATTGCCGCTGGGTCAGCCGACGTCCCGAGGCGCGACCCGTCTGACAAGCTGAACCGCCCATGACGCCGATCCGGCTGTCCCAGTGGTTGCAACGACCGATTGAGCTCGCCATCGGCTTGAGGGACGTCCCGTTGCCACGATCCGGTCGTTCATGCGACCCGCGTACCGCCGCGAATGACTGTCAAGCCCGACCCGAGCCGACTTGCACTCGACGCTCTAGTCCATTCCGTCCGGCAGACGGATCCCGTTGTGGCACGCTCCGCGTGCCGATCACTGATCGGTCAGCGATGCCGGGTCGAACCGTGATCGCTGCGCGGTGAGGGTCCAGCTTTCGGCTGAGCCCACGGCCAGCCCGACCTGCTGCCCGTGGCCGACCTATACGGCGCCTACCGCGTGCTGCGCAGCCCGGTCCGAGTCGGGCTCCTCAGGAGCGTGAAGGTTGTCAACCGCGCCCTCCAGGTCCCAGTTCGGCAACATGCGGTCCAGCCACTCCGGGAGCCACCAGTTGGCGTCGCCGAGCAGCGTCATCGTCGCGGGCACCACCACCAGGCGCACCAGCGTCGCGTCGAGGAGCACCGAGGTCGCCAGGCCGAGGCCGAGCATCTTAAGGACGGGGTCGTCGCCGAACCCGAAGCCGACGAAGACCGACACCATGATCGCGGCACCGCACGCGATCGTTCGCGCCGTGAGCCCGATCCCTCGCGCGACGGCGTAGCCGTTGTCGCCGGTGCGCAGATACTCCTCGCGCACCCGTGAGAGAAGGAAGACCTCGTAGTCCATCGAGAGCCCGAAGAGGATCGCGAACATGAACAGCGGGATGAACGAGATGATCGGCACCGTCGACTCCAACCCGATCAGGCTCCCGGCCCAGCCCCACTGGAAGACCATCACCAGCACGCCGTACGCCGCGGCGACGCTCAGCAGGTTCAGCAACGCTGCCTTGAGCGGCACGAGGATGGAGCGGAACAGCACCATCAGCAGCAGGTATGACATCGCGACGACCGCGACCAGGAAGATCGGCAGCCGTTCCTCGACGCGCTGGCTGAGGTCGGACATGGTGGCGGTGTAGCCGCCGATGTGCGCTGTCGCTGGGCTGCTTGCCAACGCCGCGGGCAGCACCTCGCTGCGCACCCGGTCGAGCGTCCGGGCCGTCGCGGCGTCCTGGGGTGTCGTCGTCGGCTGGGCGATGATGACGGCGACGTCAGACGTCGCATCCACCGGGGCGGCTGCTGCTGAGGCGATGCCCGGGTCGGCGGCCAGGGCCGACACCAACGGCTCCACGACGGACCTGTCCCGCGAGAGGTCGACGGCCACGATCATCGGCCCGGTGGCGCCGGGGCCGAAGCCCTCGGCGACGAGGTCGTAAGCCCGCCGCTCGGTGCGCGCCTGGGGGTAGCTGCCCTGGTCCGGCAGTCCCAGCCGCAGGGCGAGCACGGGTGCGGCGAGCGCGAGGAGCAGCATCGTGCCGGCGACGGCGTACGAAACCGCGTGCCGCGAGACGTGGGCACCCCAGCGCGACCACCGCAGCACCGCGGCGTCGGTCCCCCCCTTGTGTCCGTGCCCGCGCCAGAGCAGCCCGCGTGTCTGGAGGCGATGGCCGGCCAGCCCGAGCAGGGCCGGTAGCAGCGTGATCGCCGCGAGCACCATGACGAGCACCACCGCCGAGATGCCCATGCCACCAGCGGAGACGAATGGCAGCCCCGCGAAGGCCAGCCCGAGGATCGCCACGACTACGGTGCCGCCGGCGAAGACGACGGCCTGCCCGGCGCTCGCCAGGGAGCGGCCCACCGACTCCGCGACAGGAACGCCCGCGGCGAGGTACTCGCGGTGGCGCGAGAGCAGGAACAGCGCGTAGTCGATGCCCACGCCCAGCCCGACCATGGCCGCCATGACTGGGGCCCAGACCGGGATCTCGATCAGCAGCCCGAGCAGCGGGAGCGAGCTGGCGCCCACCAGCAGCCCGAACAGTGCCACCACGAGCGGCAGGCCCGCGGCCAGCAGCGACCCGAAGGCCACCAGCAGGATCACCGCCGCGACCACCAGACCGATCACCTCGCCCACGTTGGCGGGCGGCTGCTCGAAGCTGAAGTAGAGGTCGCCCCCCGCTTCGAGCTGCAGCGACGACGAAGCCCTCGAGTCCGCCAGGACGGCCTTGAGCGCCTCCAGGTCGGAGACGGCCAGCTCGCCGATCTCGGGGTACTGCACCCGAAGCAGCGCCACCCGACCGTCGGGCGAGACCTTCTCGGTGGTGCCCAGCACCTTCGGCAGGTCACCCAAGGCCGACTCCAGCTGGTGCAGATCGACCCTGGCCGGTCGGGAGTCCTTGAAGGTCGCGGTGCCCCGGCTCGACGTTGCCACGACGTAGGCCGTGAGCCCGCCGGCGCCGTTGTCGGAGTCCGTCAGCAGGTCGGCGGCGGCCTGGGAGTCGGTACCGGGGGCCGTCATTGAGTCCTCCAGCTGCTTCCCGAAGCCGGCCGAGGCGGCGACGACCAGGACCGAGAGGAGCACCCAGGCCCCGATGGCGAACCAGGGGCGGGTGGCCGACCAACGTCCCCAGCGGTACAGCAGCTTCGACATGGATCTCTCCTTGCTCCGTGGTCCGGCCTCTCCGCCCGTTGGTTCCACGCTCGCGGAGTGCCGGCCCGGACGCATCGGCGTCGAGGCCGGACCCGCCTCGGCCGTGAGGATGAGCGAGGTCTCGTGCTTTCGGCCGGTCTCAGACGCCTCGGCGGTCCCTAGGCTGGTTGCGTGATCACCAACGCCCTGCGCTCTCTTTGGGCCGAGCACCGCGCCGCGGACGTTCCCGAACGGGTGTCGCGCGACTGGGTGCTGGTCGGCGTGTTGATGGTGACGGCGCTCCTCGAAGGAGTCTTCCGGGACGACGTCATCTGGCGGCCGTTCGTGACGATCGTGGGGGTCGGGCTCGCGCCGGTGCTGCTGTGGCGGCGTACCCACCCGCTGGCCTGCGTCGTGGTGGCCTTCGGCACCGCGATGGTGTTGGGACTGGCGAGCCTGGCGCGGGGGGTACCGCACGTCGGCCTCAACACGATGATCTACGTCCTGGTATTCGTCTACGCGCTGGTCCGCTGGGGTGCAGGGCGCGAGATCGTGATCGGGCTGGCGGTGGTGCTGGTCGCTGCGGTTATCGGCACGGTCGCCGACTACACCGGGCCGGGCGACGTCATCGGCGGGTTCGCCATCCTGGCGGCAGCGGCGGCGGACGGAGCGGCGTTCCGCTACCGCGCCGAGAGCTGGCGCCGGGCATTGGACCAGATCCGCAGCCAGGAGCGCGTGGGCCTCGCGCGCGAGCTGCACGACACGGTCGCCCACCATGTCTCGGCGATCGCCGTGCAGGCGCAGGCGGGCCGGACGCTGGCCCGCCTGCGACCTGAGGCTGCGCTCGAGGCGCTGTTGGTCATCGAGGGGGAAGCGTCGCGGACGCTGGCGGAGATGCGGGCGATGGTCCGGGTGCTGCGCGACGCAGCGCCCGTGGAGTACGCCCCCCAGCCCGGCGTTGCCGACCTGATGTCCCTCGCGCGTCGCGACCCGGTCCCGGTCATCGACGTGGAGTTGCCAGGTGACCTGGCCGAACTTCCGCTGCAGGTCGACGCGGCGGTCTACCGGCTGGCGCAGGAGGCGCTGACCAACGCCCTGCGGCACGCCCGCAACGCCTCGCGCGTCGAGATCCGGGTCGACGAGGGCTCAGGACGGCTGCGGCTACGCGTGACCGACGACGGCCAGATCGACCCTGCACGGCCGGCGAGCCACGGCTTCGGCCTGTTGGGGATGACCGAGCGTGTGCAGCTGCTCGGCGGCACGCTGCGCGCAGGCCCGGCGCTCGAGGGCGGGTGGGCGGTCGACGCGGAGCTGCCGACGGAGGTACGCCGATGACGGTGCGCGTGCTGGTGGCCGACGACCAAGACCTGGTGCGCACAGGACTGTCGATGATCCTTGACGCCCAGCCCGACATCGAGGTCGTCGGCCAGGCCGCCGACGGCCACGCCGCCGTCGAGCTGGCCGGTCAGCTCCGCCCCGACGTGTGCCTGGTCGACATCCGGATGCCCGGACTCGACGGAATCGAGGTGACCGAGCTCCTCGCGGGACCGGGCGTCTCGGACCCGATCGCGGTGGTGGTGATCACGACCTTCGACCTGGATGAGTACGTCCACGGCGCGCTTCGCGCCGGCGCCCGAGGCTTTCTACTCAAGGACGCCGGGCCGGAGCTGCTCGTCCAGGCCGTGCATGCCGCCGCCGTGGGCGATGCCTTGATCGCGCCGAACATCACCCGGCGACTGCTGGCCAGCCTGGCCGCAAGGGCACCGTCGACCCGTACCCAACCGATCGAGCCGCTCACCGAACGTGAGGAGGAGGTGCTGGCGTTGGTCGCCCGAGGCCGCACGAACGCCGAGATCGCCGCCGAGCTCTTCATCGGCTTGACTACCGCCAAGACCCACGTCGCGAGCCTGCTGACCAAGATCGGCGCCCGCAACAGGGTCGAGATCGCGATGTGGGCCTACGACAGCGGCCGGCTCCGGGACTGAAGCTGTTCGTTCTACGGCGCGAAGCGGCCGTTCCGCCAGCGAAGTCGGGCTTGACGAGCGAGGTCTCCCTCATGAAGATGCGACACCGGGCGACGTCCGTGAGCGGTGAGATCGGCGCCGATGCACATCCAGGCGCTCACCAGCCAACCTTCGGTTTCCGTGATCCCCTCTTGCTTCGACACTGCGACGGTGTCGTCAGTCGCTGTGGTTGGTCGCCAACACGGCAGGTCCCTGGGCCGCGCGGTGACTGTGTCACCGCCAATGGCCGTCAACCGTTGCTGACTGATCCGAATGTTTCCGTCGGGCGATCCCAATGTGGCACGCTCCACGTGCCGATCGACGTACGGTGCTTTCATGAGGCGAACTGCCATCGTTGTCGTCAGCCTGTACGTCTTCGCGGCCCTGGGAACGCGCGCGGCGGAGGCGGCGGGCATGCGGCGATGCGAGTGTTCGTCCTCGTGCTGGTGCCGAGGCCCAGTCCTGAGCGCTTTCCGCTGGGTGATGCCGGTGGGCCACCGATAGCAGATCCGCCAGCGGCCGCGTGCGTCCTCCAGCAAGGCCACGGCCCTCAGGCCGACGCCGTGTCGTCGCTGCCGGTGACCCCGAGGGGTGTGACCGAGATGAGCGCCGTGCCCAGGTCACGGACCTTGGCGAGCAGGCCGTGCAGTTCGGACTGGTCACGCACCGCACCGTGCAGGATCGTGGTGCCGTCGTCCTGGTGGGTGATGGTGAAGCCGTCGAACCAGGCCGACCAGTGCTGGTCGAGGTGCCCTTGGATCCGCAGCTCGTAGGCGGCGACGACGTCGGGTGGTGGCAACGTCATGACGAAGCCACCAGAGCTGTCCGGGCGCGGCGGGCACGTGTGGCCCTACGGCGGGCGGGGCGGCGGATGACCCACTCAGCGATGGCGAGGTTGATGGCCCAGGCCGACGCCATCAACAGGTCGGTACGGACGACACCCGTGCCGAAGAGGGCCTCGCCGAAGCCGACCGTGAACGCCTGGGTGCCGGCGCCAAGCGCGAGCGCGTAGGCCCGGGTCATCCAAGCCCGGTGCCGGGCGATGTTGCGGCTGCGGATGGCGCGCAGACCGAGGATGACGCTGGCGCCCATGCCGGAGCCGACCAGCAGCCGGGTCACCCACAAAATGTCACCGGTGCCTTCCTTCTGCGGGTAGGCCAGCGTCATCCACAGCCCGGAGAACGCCACCGCGAGACCGAGCACCACCAGGAGCCGCCCGACGCGGCGATGCCAGCCCGGGCGGCGGCGGCGCAGCCGAACGGAGAACTGGAAGGCGCCCAGCATCGCGTAGATGACGGAGGCCACGATGTGCACGACCAGCGGGATCGGGGACGCAGCGAACCGCGTGTCGGTGGGCAGGACCTCGGGTCCGCCGAGCACCTCGACGAGTCGTCCGGTGCCGCCCAGAACAGGGATGAAGGCGAGCGCCAGCAAGCCGGGCACCACCCACCAGCCGGCCCAACGCCGGCCCCTGCCCGGCGCCGGTGCGGAACCGGCGTCGGACTGGGAGCCGTGCTCGGTCGAGATCGACACGGCGTTCACACGACACTTGCGGTGCTGGGTGCCGGGGTGTCCGCCGCCTTCGACTGGGTCGCGGCGTCGTTCCGGGCGACCTGCCACAGCGAGTAGCCCAGGGCGATCATGGCGATGCCGTTGGGGAAGGCCAGCAGGCGGTAGACGGAGTCGGGCGTCAGCGCGAGGCCGGCGGTGGCGAGGCCGGCCACGGCAAGCAGGGCTGAGGCCCACCGGGGCAGGACCCGGGCCCGGTACAGCGCGATGCCGAAGAGCAGGCTGCCGACCAGGTAGGCGAACCCGAGGACCTTCAGCACCGGACCGAATACCCCGATGTCGCCCTCGACCGTGCCGCGGGCGGTGTTGGCAACGATGGCGTCGTTGACGAAACCGGTGCTCGAGGAGGCCACCTCGGGCAGCACGTAGGCAGCAGTGAAGGCGACGCACATGATGCCGAGGTAGCCGACTGCGAACACCACGTAGCCGATGAGCCCGAGGAGCCCGTGCTTGCGGATCTGGTTCAGGTACATGCCGGTGATGCCGGCCAGGGCGAGTGCCGCCATCAGCACCTTGAACGTGTCGCGGATGCCCATCTCCGTGGTCTGGATCGTGATGGCGTTCAGCTGCGGGTGGTTGATCTGGACGCCGATGAAGATGGCTCCGGCTCCGGCGGCGGCGAGGCCGGCCCACCGGGTCAAGAGGTTCGCGGTGATGGTCATGTCTGGCCCGTTTCGGGTTGGTCCGCGGCCGGTGCTGCGGGGATACCCGAAACCTATGAATAGGCGGGGGGTCGCGGCCTCACCACATGATGTGATTGACGATGTGACATCGAACCGACCTCAGGCCAGGACTTGCGGGCCGCCGGGGCTAGATCAGTCCGCGCTCGCGGGCCCTGCGCACCGCGGCTGCGCGTGACTTGACGTCGAGCTTGGTGAAGATCCGCTTGGTGTGGGTGCGCAGCGTGTTCAGCGAGACGTAGAGCTGATCGGCGATCTGCGGCCCGCTCAGCTCGGAGTCCAGGAGCCGGAGGACTTCGATCTCGCGCTGGCTCAGCGGGTCGGCCAGCGGGTCAGTCAGCTGCTGAAGTGCTGGTTCCTCGCGCGCCGGCTCAGTGCTCTCGAGCAACTGTCGGGCCCAAGCCCGGAGCACCTCCTGATGATCTTCGTCAGCTTCATCTTCTTGATCTTCTTCATCGTTCCGGTCTTCAGGCTGTCCGGCGGTGCCCTCGACCCGGGCGGCGTCGCGCAGCAGGTCCAGCATCGGAGCGCCCTCGTCCAGGTAGAGCCGGACATGGCTCTCGGGCTCT
>JBKJON010000485.1:0-10435 GCA_046595715.1 Marmoricola sp. | reverse complement strand
GTCTTGCGGGTCTTGGAGGAGAACATGGTGCTCATCTGAAGTCACATCCTGTGGCTCGGGGAGGTAGTTGGCGTCTTGCTGGCAGTAGTTCGCCGCGACCCACCCAGCGGATTGGTGCTGTTTTCAACTTTCTACCCGGACCCGGCGGTGAGCGCGTCGGGAGTCAGTACGCCGGGAACCCGCAGGAGGCGAGCTTGCCGCGGAACAGGCGTGGCCACTCGAAGCTGGAGACCGCCGGGGTGAACGGCTTGCGGGAGATCGCGTAGGGCCGGGCTCCGGACTCGCTGACCACCCAGAGCCGCAGGCCACCCGAAGCGAACTGGACGCCTTCGGCCCCGGGGATGAACGCGACCCGGCGTCCGTAGGGGGTGACGAGCTCACCGCACGCGAGGTTGGAGCGGGAGAGGTAGAGGCGACCGCTGCGGTCCAGGGTCGCGCCCTGCACGTAGCGCGGGATGCGTGTGCTCCTGACCGGTCCGAGCTGGCGGGTGCCCCGGTGGGTCACCCCGAGGTCGAGGACGCCGGGCTTGAGCAGCCGCTTGGAGGTGAACCAGTAGATGCGGGCGGCGCCGCTCGTCACGTAGGGCACCAGCCCGATGCGCTCGGAGTTGGCCACCACGGATGATCCCCTGACCGGCGACTTGATCCGCCACACCCGTTCGGCGTTCAGGGTCGTTCCGCCCCTGGAGGGATCCACCAGCCACAGCTTGTTCTTCTCGACCAGCCAGAGTCGACCTCCGGGCGCCTGGATGATCCCGCCACCGTGTCGGCAGTAGGTGCGGGGGCGCTGGCCCACGCGGCCGAAGATCGCACTGTGGAAGTTCAGTCGCTTCCCCGTGACGATGTCGACCTTCATCAGCTGGCACGGTCGCCGTCCGTAGCCCTTGCGGTAGCGGAAGCCGCTGATCCAGGCGGTGCGTGCCGTGATGACCAGTCCCTGCGGGACGAAGTAGCGCCGAGGATTGGGCAGCCAGATGCCGTGGCACAGACGCTCGTGGTTGCGGAACCTCGCCAGCTTCTTCTTGGTGTACGTCGGCTCGTCGCCGTGCACACCCTTACGCACGAGCCCCTTGCACGCGACCTTCGCCCGTGCCTTCACCTGGGCCGCCACCACCGCGGCCGACCCGGCCACCACGGGCTGCGGGTCCGCGTCCGGGTGCACCGCGCACCCACCCGCAACGAGCAGGAGCACGACCAGCGTCATCGGGAGCCCGCGCGTCAGCATTGCCGTCGATGGTAGCGGCGTCAGGAGGCCCCTGACGGAAAGCCGGCCCGCGTGTTGACGCTATACCCTAGGGGGGTATGGTGTCTGACATGAGCGACGAGACGCCCTCCAGCGCCGGGAGCCACGTGCACCCCGGCTACATGCACCGCAAGGACGACTACCTGCGCCGGATGAAGCGCATCGAGGGGCAGGTACGCGGCATCGAACGGATGATCTCCGACGAGACCTACTGCATCGACATCCTCACGCAGGTCTCCGCTGTCACCAAGGCCCTCCAGGCTGTCTCCCTCGGGCTGCTCGACGAGCACCTCTCGCACTGCGTCCTCGACGCCGCGCGGGCCGACTCCCCCGATGCCGACGCCAAGCTGCACGAGGCCTCCCAGGCCATCGCCCGGCTCGTCCGTTCCTGACCACTCCTCTCTCCCACCGACGCCCGAAGGATCTCTCATGACCCACACCGGCGAGTACACCGTCACCGGCATGACCTGCGCCCACTGCGTCGCCTCCGTCACCGAGGAGGTCCAGGAGATCGCCGGCGTCACCGACGTCTCCGTCGACCTCTCCTCCGGCGCCGTACACGTCACCAGCACCCAGCCACTCTCGACCGCCGACGTCCAGTCCGCGGTCGAAGAGGCCGGCTACCAGCTGGCATGAACGCGCCGACCGAGGTTCCCGTGAGCCAACCCGCGTCCTCGACCGTCGAGCTCGAGCTGACCGGCATGACCTGCGCCTCGTGCGCGAACCGGATCGAGCGCAAGCTGAACAAGGTGGCCGGCGTCAGCGCCACCGTGAACTACGCGACCGAGAAGGCCAAGGTCAGCTACCCGGACGGTGTCGGGACCGACGACCTCATCAAGGCGGTCGAGGCAGCGGGGTACGGCGCTCACGTGCCCGCTCCCCCACCCGCACCGGGCAAGACCGCCACCCATGCCCCCGATCCGGCCGCCTCTCTGCGACAGCGGTTGGTCGTGTCAGCGGTGCTGAGCGTGCCCGTCATCGCGATGGCGATGGTTCCGGCTCTGCAGTTCACCAACTGGCAGTGGCTCTCCCTCGTGCTGGCCTCCCCCGTCGTGGTGTGGGGTGCTCTCCCGTTCCACCGTGCTGCCTGGACCAACCTGCGCCACGGCAGCACCACGATGGACACGCTCGTCTCGATGGGCACGCTGGCCGCCTTCGGCTGGTCTCTCTACGCCCTCTTCTTCGGTACGGCGGGGACCCCCGGCATGACCCATCCCTTTGAGCTGACCGTCCAGCGCAGCGACGGGGCCGGCAACATCTACCTCGAGGCGGCCGCCGGGGTGACCACGTTCATCCTGGCCGGGAGGTACTTCGAGGCCCGTTCCAAGCGTCAGGCCGGTGCCGCGCTCCGCGCGCTGATCGAGATGGGCTCACGCGACGTCGCCCTGCTGCGTGGCGAGGTCGAGACGCGGGTGCCGGTCGAGCAGCTCGTCGTCGGCGACCGGTTCGTCGTACGCCCTGGGGAGAAGGTGGCCACCGACGGCGTCGTGGAGCAGGGCTCCTCGGCGGTGGATGCCTCCATGCTCACCGGGGAGTCCGTGCCGGTGGAGGTCCGTGTCGGCGATCCCGTCGTCGGCGCGACCGTCAACGCCGGCGGGCGACTCGTCGTACGCGCCACCCGGGTCGGCACCGACACCCAGCTCGCTCAGATGGCCCGGCTGGTGGAGGACGCCCAGAACGGCAAGGCCGCCGCCCAGCGTCTGGCCGACCGCATCTCCGGCGTCTTCGTTCCGGTCGTCATCGTCCTGGCGGTCGCCACGCTCGGCTTCTGGCTGGGCACCGGCGAGGGTGCGACGGCTGCGTTCACAGCAGCAGTGGCGGTGCTGATCATCGCCTGCCCCTGCGCGCTGGGACTGGCCACACCGACGGCCCTCATGGTCGGCACCGGTCGCGGGGCCCAGCTGGGCATCCTGATCAAGGGACCCGAGGTCCTCGAGCAGACCAGAGCCGTCGACACCGTCGTCCTCGACAAGACCGGGACCGTCACGACCGGCCAGATGACCCTCGTGGAGGTCATAGCCGAGCCGGGCGAGGACGTCGAGCAGGTCCTGCGGCTCGCAGGCGCCCTTGAGGACGCCTCGGAGCACCCGATCGCGCGCGCCATCGCGACCGGGGCCCGGAACCGTGTCGGCCCGCTGGCACCGGTCGAGGACTTCACCAGTCTCGAAGGTCTCGGCGTCCAAGGCGTGGTCGACGGCCACGCCGTCCTCGTCGGACGGCCACGGCTCCTGGAGGAGTGGTCCCAGCGGCTCTCCAGCGCGGTCGCGCAGGCGCTGACCGAGGCGCAGGGTGGCGGTGGCACCGCCGTCGCGGTCGGCTGGGACGGGAGGGCACGAGGTTTCGTCGTCGTGGCCGACGCCGTCAAGTCGACCTCGGCCGAGGCGATCACGCGGCTGCGCGACCTGGGCCTGCGTCCCATCCTGCTCACCGGGGACCACCTCTCCGTCGCCGAGAGCGTCGCCACCCAGGTCGGCATCGCGCTCGAGGACGTGATCGCCGAGGTGATGCCGGCCGAGAAGGTCGAGGTCGTCAAGCGACTGCAGGCCGAGGGGCGCGTGGTCGCCATGGTCGGTGACGGTGTCAACGACGCCGCTGCGCTCGCCCAGGCCGACCTGGGACTGGCGATGGGTACCGGGACCGACGTGGCGATCGAGGCCACCGACCTGACCCTCGTGCGCGGTGACCTCCGGGTGGCCGCCGACGCGGTCCGGTTGTCCCGGCGGACGCTGGCGACGATCAAGGGCAACCTCTTCTGGGCCTTCGGCTACAACGTCGCGGCGATCCCGCTGGCCGCCGCCGGGCTGCTCAACCCGATGCTGGCCGGGGCGGCCATGGCCTTCTCCTCGGTCTTCGTGGTCGGCAACAGCCTGCGGCTGCGCGGGTTCAAGCCGACGCACTCCTGAGAAGCTCGGTGATGCTCACGACGACCGAAGGCAGGGGCAGGTCCGCCTTCGTCACCCGCCAGGTGACGGTCAGCGGCCCGTAGGCACGTCTCTTCGCACGCGAGCGGGCCTTCGTACCACCGGAAGGCCGCTCGCTGGGGACCCTGTCACCCCGTCGGTCCGGACTAGACCAAGTCGCAGCACCGGATCATATTGGATGATTTGTCACCGATGATACGGACGGTTGCCGTTCTGGCGCCTGAACGTCACCGGGGGTCCTCGCACCATGTCACTTCGCCGCGCTGATGCACCCACGTCTGGCCATGGCCGACGACCCGCCGCCCTCCTGTCCCTCACCCTCGCGGCCGCCCTGGCTACCACTGCACTCGGCCCCCTCCCGCAGGCCGACGCTGCCACCGCCGCCACGCTGTCCTGGGTAGGGGCCTCCAGCACCGGTGGCACGCGAACCGCGCACGTCGTACGCGTCCCCGCTCGTGTCGTGGCCGGGGACACCATGGTGCTGTTCATGTCGACCAACTCGCGCGCGGGCACCATCTCGAACCCGAGCGGCTGGCGCCTGCTGCAAGCGCGCAACACGGCCACCAAGGCCCGGGTGTGGACCAAGCGGGCCGTGGCGGGCGACGCCAGCAAGGTGCTCAGCGTTCGCACGACCAAGAAGGTCAAGGGCACCCTGAGCATCTCCGCCTACCGCAGCTCGGCTGGGGTCTCGGCGATCACTGCCACGGCCGCCACCACGGCCAACGCTGCCGCGAAGACGAGCGCGGCTCCCGCCGTCCGCGTGAGTCAGGCCGGCTCATGGCTGGTCAACCTGTACGCCGGAAAGAGCGACAAGCCCGCCGCCTTCACCCAGGCGACCGGCACCGCCCGCAGGACCAGTGCCTCCACTGCCGGAAGGGGCCAGCTGGCCGCGATGGTCACCGACACGGGCAGGGCCCTCGCCACGGGTACCGCTCCCTCCAGGGTGGCCAGGACCAGTCGGCCCCTCTCGGCCCGCCAGCTCTTCTCCGTCGTCATCAGCCCCGGCGTGGTCACGACGGCTCCTCCTCCGACGCCGTCAGCGAACCGTGCGCCCGTCGCCTCGTTCACGACCACCTGCAACTCCCTGGCGTGCGAGTTCGACGGCACCCGCTCCACGGACGCCGACGGCGATCCGCTGACCTACGCGTGGAACTTCGGCGACAGCTCCACCGGCACGGGCGCCACGCCGTCCCACGTCTACGCCACCCCGGCCACCCGCAACGTCACGCTCGCGGTCAGCGACGGCAAGACGACCACGTCGCTGACCCAGTCCGTCGCTGCCACCACGCCCGAGCCGCTGCCGGGGCACACCAGACTGGTGCCGGAGACTCCACGCACCGACATGCCCAAGATCAGCTCCGGGTCCATCACCGACCTCGAGGTGGCGGGATCCCGCGTCTACGCGGCCGGCTCCTTCACCTCGATCCAGAACCAGCGTGGCACCGACACCACGTCCTACAGCCAGCCCTACCTCGCGGCGTACGACCTGGAGACCGGGCTGGTCGACGCCGGCTTCCGGCCGACCTTCGCCGGCAACCCCGGCTTCACGGTGGACGCCGTCGAGGCCTCCCCCAACGGCACCCGCCTCTACGTGGCCGGCAGCTTCAACACCGTCAACAACGTGACGCGCAAGGGAGTAGTGGAGCTCGACCCCACCACCGGAGCGACCGTGACGGCGTTCAAAGCCGACACCGACGCCCGTGCCACCGAGCTCGCGGTGACCAGCACCACCGTCTACATCGGAGGTCGCTTCGCGAAGGTCAACACCACCGCACGCAGGTCACTGGCCGCGGTCGACGCCGTCACCGGCGCCGTCGACCCCGCGTTCGTCAACAACCTCTCCGGCGGCATCGGCGTCAACGGTGGCCTCATCGTCCAGAAGCTGCTGCTCACCCACGACGGCACCAAGCTGGTGGTCATCCACACCGGCCGTCAGGTCAACGGTCTTGACCGCTACGGCATCGCCATCATCGACACCGTCACCAAGCAGCTCCTTCCCTGGCGCACCCGGCTGTGGGACGACAACCTGCAGTTCGTCGGCGGCGTGCAGCGCATCATCTCCGGCTCCATCGCGCCCGACGACTCCTACTTCGTCGTCGTGAGCGGCTCGGGCGGCGACCGGCCCCCGATCAACGACACGATCGTCGCCTACACCCTGTCGTCCAGCAGCAACGACGTGCAGCCGCGCTGGATCTCGCGCGCCTTCGACAGCGTCTACACCACCGCGGTCTCCGAGGACGCCGTCTACATCGGTGGCCACTTCGCGTGGAACGAGTCGCCCTCCGCCCCCGACCCGTGGCCCGGCGCGGCCGAGGTCGGCTACGGCACCGGTCAGGGCCTGTCCGGCTACGGGCTCGGCGACTCCGTCGTGAACCGTGAGCACCTCGGCGCGCTCAACCCCACCGACGGCAAGGCGCTCGAGTGGAACCCGGGCTCGAACTCCTTCGAGGGAAACACCGCCATGGCGCTGACGCCTCGCGGCCTCATCACCGGCGGGGACGCCACCACCCAGGGTGGTCTGAACGTCGGACGCCTGGCGTTCTTCGACCTCAGCTCGATCCCGGCCCCCAACGGCATCACGACCGAGATCACGTCCCCGATCTCGGGTCGGGTCGTCGGTGCCGGCGAGCCGTTCATCCTGGAGGGCACCGCCACAGCCGTGGCCGGCGTGCGCAAGGTGTCGATCGAGGTCCAGAACCGCGGGACACAGCTGTGGCTGCAGGACGACCTGGTCACCTGGGGTGGCGCGAACACCATCGACAGCACCCTGGCCACGCCCAACGCCACCTCGACGACGTGGTCGCTGCCCCTCACCATCCAGGGCAACGTGAAGCTCCTCGCCCGCGCCAAGACCCAGGACCTGAACATGGGCGAGGCACCCACCAAGGCGACGAAGAAGTTCGAGACCTTCAGCCTCGGTGACGCTCCACCCACCGTTGCCTACTCGGCCCCGCTCGCGGGTCTCGTCAAGAGCAAGACCTTCGTCATCTCCGGCACCACGGCCGACGACCTGGGGGTCACCGGCATCTCGATGACGCTCAAGAACTCGGTCGGCCAGTTCCTCCAGGACGACGGCTCGGTCGACGGCACCTACCACGCCCTCTCGATCGTCCCGGACGTGCCGAACGCCACCAGCACGACGTGGTCGCGCGAGGTCACAGTCCCGACCGAGGGCACCTGGAAGGCGCAGACCCGGGCCCGGGATACGGGCGGCAACTCCTCGCTCGACACCACCGACCGGATCTGGACCGTCTCGGCCAACGGTGCCGCCCCCTCGGTGTCGATCAGCGCCCCCGGCTCCGTGGTTCCTCCCACCGCGCCGCAGGTGGTCACGGTCGCGCCCGGGTCGCCGATGACCTTCAGCGGCTCGGCCACCGACGACTCCCAGGTCAAGTCGATCGACATCTCCCTGGTCAACAACTCCACCGGCCAGAACCTCGCGGTCGACGGCAGCTGGGGCTACGACAACGGCGTGAACCGCTACCGGCTGGCCTCCGGCATCAACCAGCAGAGCTACAACTGGTTCTACACGACCGGCTTCAACCTGCCCCCGGGCAACTACACCTTCGCAGTGCTCGCCACCGACGACGAGGGCATCACCACGCCCCAGACGAGCCGGGCGATCCTGACCATGAACGCGGTCGTCCCCGGCGATGCTCCGCCGAAGGCCACCCTGATCGCGGCCGGCGTGCAGCCTCCCGGGCAGAGCCTGGACATCGACGTGGCGGGCCGGGCGACGGACGACCACGGGGTCGACCAGGTGCGGCTGGTCGTGAAGGACTACGACGCCAGCCGCTACATGGCGGCGGACGGCACCCTCTCCTCGACGTACACCACAGTGCCCGCCACGGTGGCCAACCGAGGTGCCACCAGCACCAGCTGGTCGCGACACCTCACCCTGCCCACCCAGGGCAGCTGGAACGTGACGGCGTACGCCGTGGACACGGCGTCGCAGCGCGACCTCGCGACCACCGGTGCCACGGCTCGGTACCCCGTCTACCCGGGTGACAGCGCGCCGACGCTGACCGACAACCTGCTGGCGCCGACCGAGGGCTCCTCGTTCACCGATGGCAGGATCTTCGTCAGTGGCCGTGCGGAGGACGACACAGCGACGAGCAAGGTCGAGGTCGCGATCATCGACAGCTCCAACCGCTACCTCACCTCGGCGAACACCTTCAGCGGTACCGAGACCTGGCGGGCCACGTTCCTGACCAGCCCCGGCACGCCCGGCTCGAACTTCTCCTACACGACCCCCGTCCTGCCGGTCGGGGGCTACACGGTCAAGGTCCGCGCCATCGACCAGCACGGGCTGGTGACGCCCGTCCCGTCGGTGCGCCACGTGACCGTCTCCGTCCCGCCGGGCAACGCCAAACCGGTCGCGGTCCTGCCGGTGCCGGTCTGCAACGCCAACGTGTGCCAGCTCGACGCCCGTGGTTCGACGGACGAGAACGCCGCCACGCTCACCTACACCTGGAACTTCGGCAACGGCAGCGGCACGGGTCCCAACCCCAGCCGGACCTACACCGCCGCGGGGACCTACTCGATCACGCTGACGGCGAAGGACGAGTGGGGGGTTCTCTCCACCCCGGTCTCCCGCACGGTGACCATCACGGAGCCAGCCGGGAACGCAGCCCCGACACCGGTCATCCAGGCGCCGGCGTGCTCGCGCCTGTCCTGCAACTTCTCCGGCGTCGGCACCGCGGACCCCAACGCGGGCGATGTGATCACCTACGCGTGGAACTTCGGCGACAGGGCCAACAACACCGCAACGGGTGCCGCGACCGCGCATGTGTTCACGACACCGGGCACCTACGCGGTGAAGCTGACGACCACCGACGGCTGGGGCAAGACCGCCCTGGTGACCAGGAGCGTGACCGTCACCTCGCCGTAGGTCAGCGGTCTCCGGCCAGCAGTGGCTCGAGGGTGAGCTCCGGGTGGTCGCGCTGGATGACGCTGATGCGCCACTTGTCGGGTGCCAGCACCAGGAGCGACCCGTCGTTGCGGGACATCACCTCGATGCCGCGGACGGCGTCCAGCTCGGGCGCGGACGCGGCGTCGGTCAGCCGGGCCTGGGTGTAGCCGAGCGTCTCGAGCCGGATCGGCGCCCCGAACTCGGTCTCCATCCGGGCCACGGCCACCTCGAACTGCATCGGTCCCACCGCCGCCAGCACCGGCGACTGGTGGCCGCGCAGGTCCGAGCGGAGCACCTGGACCACGCCCTCGCCGTCGAGCTGGTCGATGCCGCGGCGGAACTGCTTGAAGCGGCCGCTGTCCTTGGCTGTGGCCACCGCGAAGTGCTCGGGCGCGAACGTCGCGATGGGTGGGAAGCTGACCGGCTCGTCGAGATAGATGGTGTCCCCGATCTTGAGGGACAGTGCGTTGACCAGTCCGATGATGTCCCCGGGATACGCGGTGTCGATGACGGCGCGCTCGCGCCCGAAGATGGCCTGGGCGTACTTGGTGGCGAACGGCCGCCCGGTCTGGGCGTGGGTCGCCACCATCCCGCGCTCGAAGACCCCCGAGCAGACCCGGGCGAAGGCCACCCGGTCGCGGTGCTGGGTGTTCATGCCGGCCTGCACCTTGAACACGAACGCGCTGAAGGGGGCGGCCACGTCGCGGACCTCGGTGGGACGCCCCTCGCCGTCGGGCTCGCCGTAGCCGAAGGCCGCGGCGGGCGGCGCCAGCTCCACCAAGGTGTCCAGGATCATCGCCACCCCGAAGTTCGAGATCGCCGAGGCGAACAGGACCGGCGTGGTGAAACCGCTGAGGAAGAGCTCCTGGTCGTGGTCGGCGCCGTCGGCCGAGAGCAGCTCGGACTCCTCGACCGCGGTCGTCCAGTCGACGCCGGCGCGGGCAGCGGCCGCGTCCGGCCCCATCCGCTCCTCGGGCGCGCGGGTGGCTCCACCGGCGGTGCGGGTGTAGGCGACGTAGTCGCCGGTCCGTCGCTCGAGCACCCCGTGGAAGTCACCGGCGATGCCCACGGGCCACGTGAGCGGCGTGGGCACGAGCTTGATCTCGTTCTGGATCTCCTCCATCAGCGTCAACGCGTCGAGACCTGGCCGGTCCCACTTGTTGATGACCGTGATGACGGGGATGCCGCGCGCCTTGCAGACCCGGAACAGCTTCAGCGTCTGCGGCTCCAGCCCCTTGGCGGCGTCGACGAGCATCACCGCGGAGTCGACGGCCGACAGCACGCGATAGGTGTCCTCGGAGAAGTCGCTGTGCCCCGGGGTGTCGACCAGGTTGACCACGTGGCCGTCGTAGGCGAACT
>JBKJON010000329.1:0-2896 GCA_046595715.1 Marmoricola sp. | reverse complement strand
TCGAACAGGTAGGCCGCATCGTGCGGCCCGGCCGCGGCCTCGGGGTGGTACTGGACCGAGAAGCTCTTCAGCACACCCTCGGCGTCCCGCAGCTCGAGGCCTTCCACGACGTCGTCGTTGAGGCACACGTGGCTGACCGTGACCGTGCCGTAGGGAGTCTCGGTGGCTCCCTCGAGGGGGGCATCGACCGCGAAGCCGTGGTTGTGGGCCGTGACCTCGACCTTGCCCGTCGTGCGGTCCATCACCGGCTGGTTGATCCCGCGGTGGCCGTACTTGAGCTTGTAGGTGCCGAACCCCAACGCGCGGCCGAACAGCTGGTTGCCGAAGCAGATCCCGAAGTAGGGCAGCCCCGCCTCGAGCGCGCCCTGGAGCAGCTGGACCTGGTCGGTCGTGGCCGCCGGGTCACCGGGACCGTTGGAGAAGAACAGTCCGTCAGGTCTCACGGCGAGCACGTCCTCGAGGGTGGAGGTGGCCGGCAGCACATGGACCTCGATGCCGCGCTCGGCCATCATCCGTGGCGTGTTGGACTTGATGCCGAGGTCGAGGGCGGCGACGGCGAAGAGCTTCTCGCCGACGGCCGGGACGACGTAGGCCTCCTGGGTGGAGACCTCACCGGCCAGCTCGGTGCCCGCCATCTCGGCCGAGCCCTTGACCCGGGCGAGCAACGCCTCGGCGTCGGTGGTCTCGGAGGAGATCCCGACCCGCATCGCTCCGCGCTCGCGCAGGTGGCGGGTCAGCGCGCGGGTGTCGACGCCGCTGATGCCGACCACGCCCTGTTGGCGGAGCTCGGTGTCGAGCGAGCGCGTCGAGCGCCAGCTGGAGGGCACCCGGGAAGGGTCGCGGACGACGTACCCGCTCACCCAGATGCGGCTCGACTCGACGTCCTCGTCGTTCATGCCGGTGTTGCCGATGTGCGGGCTGGTCATCACCACGACCTGCCGGTGGTACGACGGGTCGGTGAGCGTCTCCTGGTAGCCGGTCATGCCGGTGGAGAACACCGCCTCGCCGAAGGTCTCGCCGGTCGCTCCGTAGGACTCGCCGCGGAACACGCGCCCGTCCTCGAGGACGAGGATCGCGTCACGGATGGTTGAGCTTGTCGACACCACTAGTTCTCCAGGAGTTGGGAGTTCAAGACCGTGGGCACGCCGCGCAGCACGGTCGCCACGACCGCGCCGGTCAGCTTCCGCTCGTGCCAGGGGTTGTTGCGCGACAGCGAGGCGGAGGCGGCCCGGTCGACGACGACCACGGCCGCCGGGTCGACCAGGGTGAGGTTGGCGGGCTGCCCCAGCGACAGCGCACCGCCGTGACCGTCCAGTCCCGCGATCCGCGCCGGGTTCTGCGACATGACCCGGGCCACGTCGGTCCAGGTCATCGCGCCCGAGGTCACCATCACCTCGCTGACGACCGACAGGGCCGTCTCCAGGCCCAGCATGCCGAAGGCGGCGTCGACGAAGGCGTGCTCCTTGTCGTGGCGCGCGTGCGGCGCGTGGTCGGTGGCGACCGCGTCGATGGTCCCGTCGGCGAGCGCGTCGCGCAGGGCGGCGACGTCCTCGTCGGGACGCAGCGGCGGGTTCACCTTGTAGACCGGGTCGTAGCCGCTGAGCAGGTCGGTCGTCAGCAGCAGGTGGTGCGGGGTCACCTCGGCGGTGACGTCGACCCCCTGCGTCTTGGCCCAGCGGATCACCTCGACCGACCCGGCCGTGGAGACGTGGGCCACGTGCACGCGGCTGTTGGTGTGCCGGGCGAGCATCACGTCGCGGGCCACGATCGTCTCCTCGGCGATGCCGGGCCAGCCCGGGAGCCCGAGTCGGCCGGAGAGCTCACCCTCGTGGCAGCAGGCGGTCGGACCGGCGAGGTCGGGGTCCTGGGAGTGCTGGGAGATGACGCCACCGAAGGCGCGGACGTACTCCAGCGCCCGCCGCATCACCCGCGGGTCGTGGACGCACCTGCCGTCGTCGGAGAAGACCCGGACCTTGGCCCGCGAACGCGCCATCAGGCCGAGCTCGGCGAGCTCCTGGCCGGCCAGTCCGTGGGTGACCGCGCCGACCGACTGCACGTCGACCAGCCCGGCCGCACGACCGAGGTCGAAGACCCGCTCGGCCGCTTCCGCGGTGTCGGTGACCGGCGAGGTGTTGGCCATCGCCAGCACGGCGGTGAAGCCACCCAGCGCGGCCGCCCTCGATCCGGTCAGCACGGTCTCGGCGTCCTCACGCCCCGGCTCGCGGAGATGGGTGTGCAGGTCGACGAGCCCCGGGAGGGCGACCAGGCCCTCGGCGTCGATCACCTCGGCGTCGCTCGGCGCCTCGGCGACGAACACCCCGTGGTCGACGTACACGTCCTGGCGGCTGCCTCCGAGAGGAGAGGCGCCCTTGATCACGAGCGCAGTCATGACGCGCTCCCTTCTCCGGCGAGCAGGTGGTAGAGCACGGACATCCGGATCGCGACGCCCGCGGAGACCTGGTCCAGCACCGCGGACTGCGCGGCGTCGGCCGCGTCGGCCGCGATCTCGAGCCCGCGGTTCATCGGACCGGGGTGGCAGATGGGGGCGTCCGGCTTGAGGACGGCGAGGCGGTCCCGGGTGAGGCCGTAGCCCACGGTGTACTCGCGCGCGCTCGGGAAGAACGCGCCGCTCATCCGCTCGCGCTGCACCCGCAGCATCATCACAGCGTCGGCGTCGGGCAGCACCTCGTCGAGGTCGTAGGACGTCCCGAAGCCGGGTCTTCCGCAGCAACGTGCTGCTGCTCACCAAGCTCGGCGCCCGTGTCACCGTGGTGGCCCCGCCGACCCTGATGCCGGCCGGGGTGACCGCCTGGTCGAAGGACGCCGGCTTCGAGACGTCCTACGACCTCGACGAGGTGCTGCCCGACGCCGACGCTGTGATGATGCTGCGGGTGCA
>JBKJON010000276.1:0-5350 GCA_046595715.1 Marmoricola sp. | reverse complement strand
GGTGCCGAACTACGTCGAGGACGACGTGGAGCTGGTGCTGCAGTCGGAGAACGGGATCCTCGGAGTGGGTGCCTACCCGCTCGAGGGCGATGAGGACGCCGACCTGATCAACGCGGGCAAGGAGACCGTCACCCTGCGCCGGGGAGCGTCGTTCTTCGACTCCGCGACGTCCTTCGGGATGATCCGCGGCGGGAAGATCGACGCCGCGATCCTGGGGGCGATGCAGGTCTCCAAGACCGGGGACATCGCGAACTGGATGATCCCGGGGAAGATGGTCAAGGGCATGGGCGGGGCGATGGACCTGGTCCACGGCGCGAAGAGGGTGATCGTGCTGATGGAGCACAACGCCAGGGACGGCTCCTACAAGATCGTCGACGAGTGCTCGCTGCCCTATACCGGCCGTGCCGTCGTACAGCGGATCATCACCGACCTGTGCGTCCTCGACATCACCGATCAGGGTCTCCAGCTGGTCGAGCTGGCCCCCGGCGTCACCGAGGACGAGGTCCGCGAGAAGACCGAGCCGGAGATCGTCGGCCTGGGCTGAGGACGCTCGTGTGGTGCTTCACACGTGCTCCGGTCCTGCGAATCCTCGCTCCCGAGGAATGTCTCGCAGGCGGCCCCGGTTGAGCAGAGGTAGTCAAGTCTTCTACCACTCTGCGAGGTCTGTACTGATGTCACGCGCATTCACCCCCGTCCAGATCGGCCCCTGGGAGCTCTCGAACTCCTTCGTGATGGCTCCGCTCACCCGCAACCGTGCGGGGGAGGGCAACGCTCCGACCCAGCTGAACGCGACGTACTACGCGCAGCGCGCCGGCGCCGGCCCGATCGTCACCGAGGGGACCGCCCCCAGCGCCGTCGGCCAGGGCTACCTCAACGTGCCGGGCCTCTACACCCCCGAGCAGGTCGCGGGCTGGCGACTGGTGGCGGACCAGGTGCATGCCGCGGGTGGGGTCATTGTGGCCCAGCTGATGCACGCCGGCCGGATCGCGCACGGCGACAACAAGTCCGGCGTGGAGACCATCTCCGCCAGCGCGGTCACCGCCCCCGGTGAGATGATCACCGCCGACGGTCCCAAGCCGCACGCCGAGCCACGCGCCCTCGAGACCGAGGAGCTGTCCTGGGTGGTCGACGACTACGTCACCGCGTCGCGCAACGCCGTGGAGGCCGGTCTCGACGGCGTCGAGATCCACGCCGCCAACGGCTACCTGCTGCACCAGTTCCTCGACCCGACGATCAACCTGCGCGAGGACGCCCACGGTGGCTCGCCCGAGAACCGGGCGCGCTTCGTCATCGAGGTCGTCACGGCCGTCAGCGAGGCCATCGGAGCCGAGAAGGTCGGCCTGCGCATCTCTCCCGGACACCAGTTCAACGGCGTCGGCGAGGTGGAAGGCGACGACCTCACCGCGACGTACCGCGCGCTCGTCGACGCGGTCGCGCCGCTCGGGCTCGCCTACCTGAGCATCCTGGCCAGCCCGTTGACCGACCTGGCCGGTGACCTGGGCCAGCGTTTCGGTGGCTCCGTGCTGCTCAACGACGGCTTCGGTGAGGTCACCACGCTGGACTCTGTCGAGAAGCTGCTCGAGGCCGGTCTGGCCGACGCGGTCGTCGTCGGTCGTCCCTACCTCGCCAACCCCGACCTCGACGTGCGCTGGCAGCAGGGCGCCAAGCTCAACGAGCCGAACGACAAGACGTTCTACGGCGGCGGTGCCGAGGGCTACACCGACTACCCGACGCTCGACCAGGCCTCCTGAGGGCCGGGCGCGGCCCGTCGGGCATGCGAATGTGACCCCTGTGTCGCTGGAGGCGGACTCGTTCCCCTCCAGCGACATTCGCATGTCCACGAGCCTGCGCTCAGACCCCCGACGCCCCGGCCGACGCCCCCGCCGGCTCCCCGGCCAACGCCTGGACCACCGTCGGCCAGGCGGTCGAGCCGGGCTCGATGACGCCGAAGTGGTCCCCGGGCACTTCCTGCAGGTCGACCCAGGGGTGCCGCTGCACGAACCCGCGACTCAGCGCCAGGGGTACGACGTCGTCGTCCACCCCGTGCACGACCACGACGGAGGCGGTGGGGCGCCGCTCGAAGAGGACCATCGGGTCGGCGGCATCGGGGTCGGCGCCGTCCAGGAAGGCCTGGGTGGCGTTGCTGCCGAGCCCCAGACGTATCGCCTCCCGCAGGTCGCAGACCGGTGCCAGCGCGACCGCCCTCCGGATCGGCAGACCGGTCGTGGCCAGCCACAGGGCGAGGTGGCCACCCGCGGAGTGCCCCGTCACGCTCACCGCTCCGGTTGGCAGGCCCAGGCCGTCGAGGAGCTCGGGAAGCCGGCTGACCGCGAGGTGCACGTCGTCGGTGGTGACCGGCCAGCCGCCCCCCGCGCGGACGCGGCGGTACTCCGGCGTCGCCACCAGCCAGCCGTCGTCCGCGAGGGCCCGGGCCATCGGTCGGGTGTGGCGACGGTCGTACTCCGCCTTCCAGAACCCCCCGTGCAGGAGTACGACGATCCGCTGGTCCGGCCCCGGCGCCCAGTCGGCCGGGAGGTGCAGGTCGATCACGGCGTCGTCATGGTCGGCGTACCGCACGGTCGCGTCAGGCAGCATGGTCGTCACGGTAGTGGGACGTCTAGGGTGACCCGCATGACCAAGTGGGAATACATGACGGCCCCTGTGCTCGTGCACGCCACCAAGCAGATCCTCGACAACTTCGGCTCCGACGGCTGGGAGCTCGTCCAGGTCGTGCCGGGCATGAACCCGGAGAACCTGGTGGCCTACTTCAAGCGGCCGGTCCAGTGAGCACCCCCGAGGAGAACCTGGCCGAGCTGGGACTGAGCGTTCCCGCGGTGGCCAAGCCGGTGGCGGCCTACATCCCTGCCGTCCGCAGCGGCCACCACGTCTTCACCTCCGGCCAGCTGCCGATGCGTGAGGGCGCGCTGATGCTGACCGGCAAGGTCGGCGGCGAGGTGAGCGAGGAGGAGGCTCTGGAGTGCGCGCGGCAGTGCGCCCTCAACGCCCTCGCGGCGGTGCGCGCCGAGGTGGGCGAGCTGTCGGCGGTGAAGCGCGTCGTCAAGGTGGTGGTGTTCGTTGCCTCCACCCCCGACTTCACCGGTCAGCCGCTGGTGGCCAACGGCGTCTCCGAGCTGCTCGGTCAGGTGTTCGGCGAGGCCGGCCGGCACGCTCGTTCGGCCGTCGGCGTCTCCGCGCTGCCGCTCGACGCGCCCGTCGAGGTCGAGCTGATCGTCGAGGTCTGAGGCCTTGTCGTTCCGCGTCCAGCTCCCACCCCAGCTGGTGGAGAGCGCCCGGGAATTCGCTGACGGCAGCCGCGAGCCGGCCGAGCCGCGCAACGCGGCCACCGTGGTGCTGACCAGGCAGGGGCCGACCGGTCCCGAGGTCTACCTGCTGCGCCGGCAGACCTCGATGGCCTTCGCCGGCGGCATGTGTGTCTTTCCCGGCGGGGGAGTGGACCAGCGCGACTTCGACCACGCGGTCGCCTGGGCCGGGCCCGCGCCCGCGGTGTGGGCCGCGCAGCTCGGCACTGACGAGGCCACCGCCCGGGCGCTGGTCTGCGCTGCGGTCCGCGAGACCTTCGAGGAGTCGGGGGTCCTGCTGGCCGGGGAGTCCGCCGACACCGTCGTCGCCGACACCCCCGGCGACGACTGGGAGCGCGACCGCGCGGCCCTGGAGGCCAAGGAGCTGGCCTTCACCGAGTTCCTCGACCGGCGGGGACTGGTGCTGCGTACCGACCTCCTCGGGGTCTGGGCGGCCTGGCTGACCCCGGTCTTCGAGCCTCGGCGCTACCGCACCTGGTTCTTCGTCGCCGACCTCCCCGAGGGGCAGCGCACCCGCGACGTCTCCACCGAGTCCGACCACGTCACCTGGCTGCCGGCCCTGCAGGCCGTCGAGGCTGTCGAGGCCGAGGAGCTGCTGATGCTGCCCCCGACCTACCTGACCTGCCTCGAGGTGGGGCAGTACGCCCATCCGGACGCCGTACTCGAGGCCTCCCGCGACCGCAGCGTCGAGATGTTCACGCCCGAGGTCGAGGAAGGAGACGGGGGCAGCACGCTCTCGATCCCGCCCGCGCTCGCGCAGCTGCTGGCGGGCCGTCCGTGAGCTGGGCGGGTGGGGACTTCGGTGAGCGCGCCCACTGCGTGCTCGCCCCGAACGCCAACATGATGACCCTCGACGGCACCAACACCTGGATCCTGCGCGAACCTGGTGCGACCCACTCGATCGTGATCGACCCGGGTCCGACCGACGAGTCACACCTCACGGCCGTCGCCGAGCGAGCCGGCCCGGTGGGCGTCGTACTCCTGACCCATCACCATCTCGACCACTCCGAGTCGGCCAGGGCCTTTGCGGAGCGGATGGGCTGCGGCGTACGCGCCCTGGACCCGGAGTACCGCCTGGGCTCCGAGGGGCTCGGCGACGGCGACGTCGTGGACGTCGACGGACTCGAGCTGCACGTCGTGGGCACCCCCGGGCACACGGCCGACTCGCTCTCGTTCGTCCTTCCGGCGGAGGGCGCCGTCCTCACCGGCGACACCGTCCTCGGTCGTGGCACAACCGTCGTCGCTCACCCCGACGGACAGCTCGGCGCCTACCTCGACTCCCTCGACCGGCTGCACGCACTCGCGGAGTCGCGGGGGATCGGCCGTATCTGGCCGGGCCACGGCCCCGTCATCGCCGATGCCCTCGCGGCACTCGACTACTACATCTCGCACCGTGCGCAACGGTTGGCGCAGGTCGAGGCGGCCGTGACCGACCTACGGGAACCGCCAGACTCCGAGGGTCTCGGCTCCGAGGGGCTGCCGCGGCGCGTGGTGGAGATCGTCTACGCCGATGTCGACCCGGTCCTGTGGGGCGCCGCCGAGCTGTCGGTCCGGGCCCAGTTGGCGCACCTGGCGCACCTGGCCGACCGCGGCTGACCCGCGACGGCGGTTGCGCGTCCGTCCGCGTTCTGTGATAGTCCGCACGCTGCGCCCACGGCCGGGATATCTTTCGCGGGTGCGTGAAAAGTGGGGGTGGGCAGCGTTCGCCGTGGTGCTGACCGCGGTCTGGGGAGTCGGCTTCTTCTGGTTCCGCGGCGACCTGACCCTCGGCCAGGACCAGCACGTGGCCAGTGCGGCCACGCCCGACAGGCCGGTCATGCCCACGTGGTCGGCCTCACCCACCGCATCGGCCTCGCCCAGCGCGGTGCCCAGTGCGGTGTCCAGTGCGGTGGCCAGTGCCTCCCCCGAGCCCACTCCGGCCAGCCCCACGGTCTCCCCCGGTGCGCAGTACACCGGTCAGGTCTCGCCTGCGGCGGAGAGCCGGCGGGTCGACGTCAACCCGACCGCCGTACGACCCCCACCTGTGCCGC
>JBKJON010000188.1:0-4500 GCA_046595715.1 Marmoricola sp. | reverse complement strand
TGGAGGCGTGGACGCCTGTGATGACCAGGGTCGCGCCCGCTCACGTGTCCACCGATGCCTCGGCCGACGAAGTGGTGCAGGAGACCTGGCTCGGCGTTCTCCGTGGCATCGATGCCTTCGAGGCCAGGTCGTCCCTGCGTACCTGGACGTTTCGGATCCTCACCAACATCGCCAAGACGCGAGGCGTTCGAGAGCTGCGAGCAGTGCCGATGAGCAGCCTCGCTCACGAGCCCACCGTCGAGCCGGACCGCTTCCGTGGACCTGACAACGAGTACCCGGGCCACTGGAAGACTTCGCCGGCGGCGTGGCCATCGCCGGAGGAGATGGTGGTCAGCGCGGACACCGGCCGCCTTGTCGCCGAGATCATCGCCGGACTGCCCGACCGGCAACAGGTGGTGATCAGCCTGCGCGACGTACACGGCTTCTCCTCCACGGAGGTGTGCGACCTCCTCGGTCTGAGTGCGGCCAACCAGCGGGTGCTGCTGCACCGCGCCCGCGCGGCCGTCCGCGCCGGTCTCGAGGGCGAGTTCGGCGAACGGCCGGTGCGATGAGCGCGCCACTCACCTGTGCCGAGTTCGTCGAGCTGGTCACCGAGTACCTCGAAGGCACACTTGACCCCGAGACCGTGGACCGTTTCGTTGCACACACGCGCGACTGTCCCGGCTGTGACGCCTATCTCGATCAGTTCCGCGAGACGATCCGGATGGTCGGCCGGATCGAACCCGAGAACGTGGATCCCGCCACGCTCGAGCAACTTCTGGACGCTTTCCGTGACTGGAAGATGCCGTAACGCATCTGCCGGCTTCGAGACTGGAACCGTATGCCCGACGTCGACTTCGTCAACCTTCTCGGCGTACTCGCGATCGCGTTGCTCGCCCCGCTCGCCCTCGGCTTCACGCCCCGGCTGAAGATCCCGGCGGTCGTGCTCGAGATCGTGCTCGGCGTCGCGGGTGGGCCCTCCGCTCTGGGCTGGTTCGAGCCCGATCTCACCGTCCAGATCGTGGCGCTGCTAGGTCTCGCGATGCTGCTGTTCCTCGCCGGCCTCGAGGTGGACGCTCGCTCGTTGGGTGGAGGGCTACTGCCGCTCGCGACGGCTGGTTTCGTGCTGTCCCTCGCGATCGGGTGGGGTGCCGGCCTCGGGCTGTCCGCCGCCGGATGGGTCCGGGACCCGCTGCTGCTCGCGGTGACGGTCTCGGCGACCTCACTCGGTCTGGTGGTCGCCGTCCTGAAGGACGCCGGACAGCTGGACTCACCGCTCGGGCAGACAACGATCGCGGCGTCCTCCCTGGCCGATTTCGCGGCCGTCCTACTGCTCTCGCTGCTCTTCTCCGCTGATGGCAAAGGCACCGGATCCCAGCTGCTGCTCTTCGTGCTGTTCGCGGGCATCGCGGCGGTCGTGAGCCTGGCTGCTGCCAGCACTCGTCGCGTCATGAGTCTGAGCGGCGTGCTGCTGAAGCTGCAGGACAGCACGGCTGAGATCCGCGTCCGCTCGGCGATGGTGCTGCTCATTGCCTTCGCCGTTGTGGCCGAGAGGCTGGGCCTGGAGAGCATCCTCGGCGCGTTCCTTGCCGGTGCCGCCGTGGCAGCACTCGACCGTGACGCCTCCAGCCACCCGCACTTCCGGTTGAAGCTCGACGCCATCGGCTACGGCTTCCTGATCCCGGTCTTCTTCGTCGCCAGCGGGATGCGACTCGACGTCTCCGGATTGGTGCAATCGCCCGAGCAGCTGCTCCGCCTGCCGGTATACGTCGCCGTACTACTCCTTGCGAGGGGTCTACCAGCCCTGCTCTATCTGCGTCGCCTGGGTCGCACGGGATCCCTTGCCGCGGGCCTGCTGCAGGCGACCAGCTTGCCGTTCATCGTCGCAGCCACCCAGATCGGGACCCAGACCGGACGGATGAACCCGCAGGCGGCGACCGGACTCGTCTGCGCGGGACTCATCTCGGTGCTGGTCTTCCCGGCGATGGCCATCGTGATCACGGGCCGAGACCGTCCGCGCGAGGACGAAGACACCACGCGAACAGCAACCCCGACCGAGGAGCCCAGACTCGACCAGTGATGCCCGAGCCGCGCGAGGTGGCCTTGTTCTGTTGGGCAGCGCACTCGCGCTGGTGAGGGGGGGTGCGATGAACCGCACTCTGCGTCCGTGGCCCACCAGCACGGGTTCGGTCCAATCGAGTCGCTGGGAGAAAGTGGGACGACGTCTTGTCACACGCGGTGTTGATGTCCATGGCGGCACAGCGGTGAACGGTCACGGGGCGGCTGGTGGCTGGCGAGCACGCTGAGTCCATCAATGCCCAACCGAAGTGAGATCCCGGGCGGGACTACGCCGTGGCGGTCTGGATCACTTGGGGACGGTAGCTCTCGATGATGGCGTTGAACTCGGTGCGCTCACGTTCGGGCACGCCCAGGAACATCAGGGTGGCAGCGATCTCCATCGCCACCGCGTCGAAGCCGGCCGCGTCGATGAACAGGCCGTCGTGGGCCACGACCATGTCTCGACCGAGGTAGCACTTCGGCCCGCCGGCAGCCTCGATGGACCAGGCGGTGACGAGGAACTTGTAGCCGGGTCCGTTGGCGGCGTTCCCGTGGTGCGCGTGCACGCCGGTGTTGGCGTTGACCAAGGCATTGTCGAAGAGCCGGTCCACGAGCACATCGACCGCGCCGGCGATGGCGTAGGCGCCGCCGAGACGCTCGTAGAGCGAGGCCTCGGTGGGGACTTGCTCGGCCGCCTCTGCGAGGTCGCCGACTTCGGCGTCGGGTTCGATGATCTGCGTCATGGCACGCTTCCTTCGGTTGTTGTCATCCCGCCCGCGAGGTGCGGGGTGGATCGGTTCTGGGGGGTCAGCTGGCCGCTCAGGGTACGGAGCCGATCACGCAGGTCGGCCAGCTCGCGGGGGTCGAGTCCGGTTGCGCAGGCGACCTCCGCCTGAACGGCCGCGGCCGCGGCCTCGAGGTCACGGCCGCACTCGGTCGCGGCAACGACTACTTCGCGGCGGTCGGTGCCGCGGCGACGGCGCACGAGACCAGCCACCTCCAAGCGATCCACCAAGGGCGTTACGGCATGGGAGTCGAGCTCGAGGCGATGCGCGATCCGCCCGACGGTGGCCGGGCCGTCCTGCCACAAGGTGAGCATCAAGAGGTACTGCGGGTAGGTAAGGCCGATCCCGTCGAGCAACGGGCGGTAGCGACGCGTGATCGCGTGCGTCGCAGCGTAGAGGGCGAAGCAGAGCTGGTCGTCGAGATGCAGGCCAGCACCCTCGAGCTGCTCCATCTCCACCTCCGGTCGCCTGTGACATGGCTCACTACAAATCCATCACGCGTGACACGTTTAGTCAAGAGTCAGCCCGCTTTCACAGATCTGTGCCGCTGACGATCCTCCACGAACCGCCCTGCGGCGGCTCGGGAGTGAAGACCATCCTCACGGTGCCGTCCGCACAGGTGAGCGCCCGGTCCACCAGGCCGAGTTTCGCGACGGCGAGATCGGCGCTGGCGTGGGAATCCAGGATGGTCCCGCCCGCGCAGAACGGCGAGCCCCCAGGATGGACTCCTCGAGGACCGCGCCGGTGGCGATGGGCTCCGCGCCCGATGTCGCGGCGATGGTCAGGCTCGTCCGGGTCACGACCGTCTCGTCGCGTGGCCATCACCAGATTCCGCGTACGTTCATTCCGGACGGACGCTAGGGGGTCAGGCTGTCGAACATCGTCGCAGTTCGAGTGTCCGGCTCAGTGACTTGTCCGTTTGGTCGAGATGACGCGTGCGCCGACGACACGGCTAATCGACCCTGTCTCCGGGAAAGCCGTCGTCGATGCACAAGATGTTGCTTTCACTGTCCTTGAACCACGCTGCCTTGCCCATGCCACCCATGGATGCGACGTCGTTGTCCCACTCGACACCGGGCATGTCGTAGTGCTCAAAAGTGACACCTTTGGCCCGGAGGTCGCGCACTGTGGCGTCCACATCGGCGACGTGCCACTGAGCGATGGTGTGGCCAGCCTGTCCCGCGAATTCAGTCTGGTAGACGCTGAAGGTCGAACCGGCGGCCGTGCGATACAGCAGCATGATGCCCTCCACCTGTTGCGAGGGAGTGAGCCCCAGCCTGTCGGCGTAGAACGCGCGAGCCCGCTCCAGGTCGGCGGCGGGGATGTTCGCGGTGACGCTTGCACTGTCCAGCATGACGTTCCTCCTTGGGGAGGCTCGCCAAGCCAGCGCCAGACCCGCTTGGCTGCCTCTCTTCGATGGTCCTCAGCACTCTTCCGCGCTGCGAGGCTGTCCTCAACCCCCCAGGCCCCGGCGGCATTCAGGCGGTCGACGAGCTCACAAAGACCGGGTCATACCTGGGCACAACCTCGCTGGATCTCCAACACAGGTCTAGCCCAAGAAGCGAACTGAACAGCCCCGGCGGCCCGGAGACACCAAAGCCCCCGGACTCGCGGGGCGGTTCGTAGTGAGCGGGGGGATGGACCCAGACACTCTGAGCTGCTCAGAACTCCGCCATCT
>JBKJON010000142.1:0-4478 GCA_046595715.1 Marmoricola sp. | reverse complement strand
CAGGTCGCGGCATGCTCTTCCTCGACCTGATCCAGGAGGGCAACCTGGGCCTGATCCGTGCGGTCGAGAAGTTCGACTACACCAAGGGCTACAAGTTCTCGACCTACGCGACGTGGTGGATCCGGCAGGCGATCACCCGGGCCATGGCCGACCAGGCGCGCACCATCCGCATCCCGGTGCACATGGTCGAGGTCATCAACAAGCTCGCCCGGGTGCAGCGCCAGATGCTGCAGGATCTCGGCCGCGAGCCCACTCCGGAAGAGCTCGCCAAGGAGCTCGACATGACCCCGGAGAAGGTCATCGAGGTGCAGAAGTACGGTCGCGAGCCGATCTCCCTGCACACCCCGCTCGGTGAGGACGGTGACTCCGAGTTCGGCGACCTGATCGAGGACTCCGAGGCGATCGTCCCGGCCGACGCGGTGAGTTTCACCTTGCTCCAGGAGCAGCTGCACGCCGTCCTGGACACCCTCTCCGAGCGTGAGGCCGGCGTGGTGTCCATGCGATTCGGTCTCACCGACGGCCAGCCCAAGACCCTGGACGAGATCGGCAAGGTCTACGGGGTGACGCGTGAGCGGATCCGCCAGATCGAGTCGAAGACCATGTCGAAGCTGCGTCACCCGTCGCGTTCGCAGGTCCTGCGCGACTACCTCGACTGATCACCCGTCGCCAGCGTGCTCGTGATCCTGACGTCGCCGAAGCCTCGATGAGGTGAGCTCGCCCCAAGGACCACGCACCAGACCGTTGCGCGCCCGGGTGGCGCAGATGCTCACCGTGGTGTGCCTCGGCCTGGTGCTGATGTCGATCTTCGGGGTCGCCGGGTTCTGGTCCCTGGCGAGCGCCGCCGCACTCTTCCTCCTCGTGTGCTACCTCGACGGCTCCCTGGTGCGCTGGTGGCGACGGGATCGTCGGCGGCCCTCGTCCTGAGGGCCACGCACAGAACGCCAGGCCGCGCGCCGGGGTCAGGTACGCGCCCGATGGCCTGGCAGGGCCCGGGTGCGGACGAGCTCCGAGGCGACTCGGTGGAGCTTGACGTTCGAGTGCGAGGAGACGCGTTTGAGCACTTCGAAGGCCTGCGCAGCGTTGATGTCGAACCGCTCCATCAGGATGCCCTCGGCCTGTCCGATGACCGTGCGGCTCTCCATGGCGAGATTGAGCTGCTCGATCTCCTGCGCGGTGGCCAGGGCGACCGCGACGTGAGCGGCGAGGGCCTGTCCCTCGTAGCGGGCACTCCTGTCGTCGAAGGCCCCCACTCGCCGCGAGTACATGTTCAGCGCACCGACGGTGTCCCGGTCGGCCAGGAGCTGGATGCAGAGCATGCTGCGAACGCCGAGCTCCTGGACGACCTGGGGTCCCCAGGTCGGCCAGCGCGTCTCGAGGGCCAGGTCGCGACTGGTGACGACCTCGTGGTCCCACACGGCGTCCATGCAAGGCCCCTCCTGCAGCTCGTACTGCAGCTCGTCGCCCCGGGCGACCCAGGCGGCAGTGGAGACAGGTGTCGTGAGCGAGCCGCCGCGCGTCACCAGGGTGACTCCTGACCCGTCACAGCCCTCGATGATCTCGACCGCCAGGGCGACGGCCTTCTCGAGGGTGTGCTCGACGTCCACCGAGCGCAGGTCACGGGCGGCGGTGGCGAGCTGTTCTGCGAGATTTTCCAGGGCCACCCGCTCAGCGTGCACCACGAAGTGGTCTCAGCGGTGGTTTGCGAGGCGAATTTGTAGTCGTCGACTCCGCGGAACCTCCGCGGGTCGAGGTGTTCCCCCACGAGGTCGATCCGCCTCGCGCCGTTCCGGTGGTGGTGCAGGTCCGGTCGGCACGGATCTCGGTACCAGCCGGCTGGTCCGTCGCGCATGGTCATGTCCCCATTCCCCGTCGAGGTGGGCAACCCGACATGCGCGCCAACGACACCCAGATTTCCAGCCTCTGGACGCGAGGCAGTTCTTCTTTCGGTCCACCGAGTCGTGGCATGGACCTGGGCAGCCACGAGCGTGTCATGGGTGACACCACCACGTCGGCAGGCGGCCTCGTGTCCGGACCCGGGGCCCGCGTGGTCAGCGCGACAGGGCGGCCCTGGCGGCCTGACGTTCGCTGCGGCTCGTGCGGGGGGTACGGGCCAGGCGAGCGGCCCGCTGGCCCTGCGCCGCGGCTGCGGCCGCGCGTTCGTGATGGATGGCAGTGGCCAGCTTGAGGTCGAGCAGTGAATGCATGGGTTCAGTTCTCCTAGGGTTGTTCCAGGGGAACGGCCAGATGCGTCCCTTTAGTCCGGGTGTGACCACCGACACCCCCTGCCTGTTGCATCGGCCTCGAGCAGTCCTCGCCCGGCCGCCGAGGTGAGTGGACAGGCGGCCGTTACCCTCCCGGACATGAGTGCAGACGACTCGTCGGGACCACGCGTCGAGGACTGGGCGGACTGGGGGGCCGCCCGGCCCCGTTCCTCGGTGCTGCACCTCGACACCGCGGCGGCGGGACGGTCGTCGACGGCGACCTTGCGAGCGGTCGCGGAGCACGCGCTCCTGGAGGCCGAGGTGGGGGGTTATGTCGCCGAGGCACAGGCTGCTGGGTCGCTCGATGCCCTACGTCGCGACCTCGCGGCTCTCATGGGCAGCGACCCGGACGGCCTCGCCTTCGTGGAGAGCGCTGCCGCTGCGCTCGTGGCCCTCGTCGACGCCTGGCCACTGTCCCAGGGGGCGCGCATCGGCGTCGCGACCTCTGAGTGGGGGCCCAACCTCGAGATCCTGGAACACCGAGGCCTGACCCCCGTGTCGCTGGACGTCGACGACCACGGAGTCCTCGACCTCGAGCGCCTCGCGAGCCGGCTTCGCCAGGACCCGCCCGACGTGCTGCTGGTCGACCAGGTCGCGGCGCACCGTGGCCTCCTCCAGCCCACCGAGGACGTGGTGGCCCTGGCCAGGGTGCACGGTGTGCCGGTCTGGGTGGATGCCGCGCAGAGCCTGGGTCATGTGCCCGTCACCGCTGCCGACGCCGTGTTCGCCACCAGCCGGAAGTGGCTGACCGGACCACGCGGAGTCGGGATGCTGACCGTGGCACCGGCCCCTCGCGAATCCCTCCGCGTACGCCGTCTGGCCAAGCTCCCGGGCCTGCCGCTCGTGCAGCACCTCGAGTCCTTCGAGGCTCACGTCGCCGGCCGGGTGGGGCTCGGGGTGGCGGTGCGTGAGTACGTCGCGGCGGGACCCGACCGCGTCACCGAGCGGCTGGCAGAGGTGGGCCGGCTCACCCGCGAGGCCATCGCGTCCGTGAGCGGTTGGCGGGTTGTCCGACCGGAGTCCCCGGCCGCAGCCATCACCTCCCTCGTGCCCACGGCTGGTCAGGACGTCGCGGAGTCGGCGGCCCGGTTGCTGGTGGAGCACGCGATCGTGACCACCGTGTGTCAGCCGTGGCGTGCTCCGAGGGAGATGGAGGACTCACCGGGTCGGCCGATGCTGCGTCTCAGCCCCCACGTGGACCTCACCACCGACGACCTCGAACGGCTGTGCAGGGCCCTGACGAGCAGGTGAACAACTGCCTCCCTACGTGACGTGCCTTGGTCTTGTCGGTGCTGTTTGCAAGACTGTCTGGCAGTACACGAGGACGGCCCGAAACAGGCGGTCGCCCCGCACCGACCCGCGGTCACGAACGTGACCGGTCCGGACCTGGAGGGGTGACCGCAGTGCGTCTGAGTTCCGGCACGATTCAGCAGAACCAGCTCGACGACCCACTCGCCAGCGGCGCCGACGCCGTCGAGGCGGCGCGTCGGCACGTGACCGAGGCAGCCCTGAGTGCTGACGACGGGGGACGTGTGGGCCTCGAGCTCGAGTTCCACCTCGTCGACCTCGCCGAGCCGGGGCGTCGTCCTCGATGGGCCCAGGTCCAGGAGCTGGCGCTCGCTGCCGGCCCGCTCCCGTCGGGCAGCCTGGTGACGCTCGAGCCGGGAGGGCAGATCGAGCTGTCGACGCCCCCCGCCGAGGACGTGGTGGCTTCGGTCTCCCACCTCCGGTCGGACCGGGAGGCCCTCAAGGCCCGGCTCGCCGAGGCCGGCTTCGGCGCAGCCCCGCTCGGCACTGACCTCGCCCGACCGGTCGAACGTGTCAACCCCGGCGCCCGCTACCTCGCGATGGAGCAGCACTTCGACGCCCTCGGCTGCGCCGGCTCCGGCCAGGCGATGATGTCGGCCACCGCAGCGCTGCAGGTCAACCTCGACGCCGGTCCCGCCACGGGGTGGAACGACCGGATGGCGCTGATCCGCTCACTGGTCCCGGTGCTGGTGGCCATCTCCTCGACCTCCCCCTACCTGGGTGGCGCGAGCTCCGGCTGGCACTCGATGCGGCAGGGCACCTGGCAGGGCATCGACCACGGCCGGAGCGACCCGGTCTCCCGGGGTGAGCCGACCGGGGCGTGGGCGGACTACGCGTTGACCGCGCCCGTGATGCTGCTGCGGGAGGGCGACCAGCTGCACGCGGTGACCGCCCGGGTGTCCTTCGAGG
>JBKJON010000049.1:0-11381 GCA_046595715.1 Marmoricola sp. | reverse complement strand
CCGGCGGCGCGGAACTTCTCGGCCCACTCGGGGGTGCCGGCGATGAACACGGGGAGCGCGTTGACGAACGCGACCTTGGCGTCGATGGCGCACTGCGCGTAGAACTTCGCGGCGTCCTCGGAGCCCACGGGCAGGTAGCAGACGAGGACGTCGACCTTGGCCTCCTTGAGCGCCGCGACGATGTCCACGGGCTCGGCCTCGGACTCCTCGATGGTGAGGCGGTAGTACTTGCCGAGGCCGTCGAGGGTGTGGCCACGCTGCACGATGACCCCGGTCGGGGGTACGTCGCTGAACTTGATGGTGTTGTTCTCGGAGCTGTTGGTCGCGTCGGAGAGGTCGAAGCCGACCTTCTTGGCGTCGACGTCGAACGCGGCGACGAACTCCACGTCGTGGACGTGGTAGTCGCCGAACATGACGTGCATCAGGCCGGGTACGGAGCCGGCAGGGTCGGCGTCCTTGTAGTACTCGACTCCCTGGATGAGGGAGCTGGCGCAGTTGCCGACTCCCACGATGGCTACTCGTACCGATCCCATGGGGTTCTCCTCTTCGTTCACGACTGGTGCTCTGGCTGTGTGGCGGCTGGTGCGGTGCGCGTCGACGACTTCGGCGCTGATGCGTTCGCGGGCGTGCTCCGCAGGGTGGGCGTGCGGGGTGGTGGCCCGGTGGCGGGCGCGCGTGAGGGGGAGCCGGACCGCGGCTCCGGACCGCGCTCGGCGGCGATGAGGTCGGTCAGCCAGCGCACCTCGCGCTCGACCGACTCGATGGCATGGCGTTGCAGCTCACTGACGTAGCGGTCCTCGCCCCCCGGCCCACGACTGGTGCGGACGCGGTCGAGGCGCTCCTGCAGGCGCGAGCGACGGCCTTCGAGAATCCGCAGCCTGACCTCGGAGTCGGTGCGCGAGAAGAAGGCGAACCTCATGTTGAAGTCCTCGTCCTCCCAGGCGGAGGGACCGACGTCGGTGATCTTGGCGCCGAAGTGCTCGGTGCCGGCCGGCGTGATCTGGTAGACGATCCGCTGGCGCCGCGAGACGCCGATGGGGGCCGTGGCGACCTCGGTCACCAGTCCGGCGCGCAGCATCCGCTTGAGTGCGGGGTAGAGCGAGCCGTAGGAGAGCAGCCGGGTCCACCCGAGCAGCAGATTGAGCCGCTTGCGCAGCTCGTAGCCGTGCAGGGGCGAGTCGTGGAGCAGGCCGAGAACGGCCAGCTCGAGAGTGGCTGCCTTGCTGACCATCTGCTGACCTCCTCTCGTGTGCTCCCACGGAATCCCGAGGGCGGGTCGCATTCCCCCGTTACATCGGGTCAACCTATCGCATCGATATATCGTGGGCGAATCGACGCACCGGTCCCGGCAACGCGTCCCCGGTGATGGGTCGAACCCGTACCCTTCGTCAGCAGACCGTCCCGACCCGGAAGAGAGAGCAGGCAGTGAGCGGCAGAACCAGCAGCCCCGCGCCCCGCAAGCGGGCCAACGGGACCACCGCTGCCTCCAAGAAGCCCGCCGCAGGGCCTCGCAGGACGATCTGGACGCGAGTCCGGACGTTCTTCAAGTGGCTGCTCATCGTGGGGCTGGTCTCGACCCTGATCGTCACCGCGATCGGCTACTTCGCCTACCGCAACACCACGATCCCCGACGCCAACAAGGCCTTCGAGGCCCAGTCGACGTTCGTCTACTACTCCGGCGGCAAGTCGAAGATCGGCCGGTTCGCCGAGCAGAACCGCGAGTCGATCCCGCTGGCCGACATCCCGAAGTCGATGCAGGACGCGGCCATCGCGGCCGAGGACCGCAGCTTCTACTCCAACAGTGGCATCGACCCGAAGGGCATCCTGCGCGCGGCGTTCTCCAACGCCAAGGGCAACTCCACGCAGGGCGCCTCGACGATCACCCAGCAGTACGTCAAGATCCTCTACCTCAGCCAGGAGCGCACGCTGAGCCGGAAGGTCAAGGAGGCCTTCCTCTCGCTGAAGGTGCAGCAGGAGAAGTCCAAGCAGGCGATCCTCGAGGGCTACCTGAACACCATCTACTTCGGCCGCGGGGCCTACGGCGTCCAGGCTGCCGCCAACGCCTACTTCAACAAGCCGGCCAAGAAGCTGACCCCGGACGAGTCGGCGATGCTCGCGGCGATCCTCAACTCACCCAGCTACCTCAGCCCCGAGCGCGGCGCCGCCGGGCGGGACGCGCTGGTCGAACGCTACGACTACGTCCTCCGGGGCATGGTCTCCATGGGCAACCTCGACGCCGCCGAGGCCGACAAGTACACAGGTCGGCTGCCCAAGCTCGGCAAGACGACGACGAGCAACATGTTCGGTGGGCAGCGGGGCTTCATGCTCACGATGGTCAAGGCCGAGCTGCAGCGTCTCGGCTTCAACCAGACCGACATCGACTCCGGCGGCCTGCGGGTGGAGACCACCTTCACGAAGAAGGCCATGAAGGCCGCCGAGGACGGTGTCCTCGCCGAACGCCCCGGAGGCCTGAAGAAACTGCACGTCGCCACGGCCTCGGTCGACGTCAAGACCGGTGCCCTCATGGGGTTCTACGCCGGTCAGGACTACCTCGACAGCCAGCTCAACTGGGCCAAGCTCGGCAGCTCACCGGGATCGGCCTTCAAGCCGTTCGCGCTCGCGGCCGGGCTCAAGGCCGGCTTCAGCCTCAAGGACACCTTCGACGGCAACTCGCCCTACGCGTTCGACAACGGTGACGAGGTGGTGAACGAGGGTCCCGGGAACGGCAACGACTACGGCTCGGCGATCAGCCTCACCACGGCCACCGAGCAGTCGGTCAACACGGCGTACTCCGACCTCACCGAGTCTCTGCCCAACGGGCCCGAAGACATCCTGGACATGGCCGTGGACCTCGGCATCCCGCGCAGGACACCCGGCCTCGAGGCCAACAACGCGATCGCCCTCGGCTCGGCGACCATCAGCCCCATCGTGATGGCCAACGCCTACGCGACCATCGCCAACGGTGGCGTCCACCACGACTGGTTCACGGTCAAGAAGGTCACCCGTTCCTCAGACGACACGGTCCTGTGGAAGGCTCCGAAGAGGACCAACCGGGTCCTCTCCGCGGACCTCGCGAGCGACGTCAGCTACGCCCTGCAGCAGGTGGTGCGCAACGGGACCGGGCGCAACGCCCTGGCGCTGGGCCGGCCCGCCGCCGGCAAGACCGGCACCGCCACCAACAAGGACCGCGACGTCTCCTCCTCGTGGTTCGTCGGCTACACGCCGCAGGTCGCGACCGCGGTGATGTACGTCCGGGGCACGGGCAACGAGGCGCTCAACGGCTACCTGCCGAGCTACTTCGGGGCCAACTTCCCGACCTACACCTGGCGGGCCGTGATGGGGGCCCTCCTGGAGGGAACCGACTCGAAGGACTTCCCACCGGCGGCCAACGTCGACGGTCAGGCGCCCACGGACGGGCACGCGCCGTACACCCCTCCTCCGCCCAAGCCGGAACCGCCGAAGCAGACGAAGCAGAACAAGCCACGCCAGACCGAGACCCCCGCGGCGCCGGCGACGTCTCAACCGGCCGACCCGAACCCCCCGGTTCCCGTCCCGCCGAAGCCCAGCAACGGTGGCGGCGGCGTCGGTGGTGGCGGTGGTGGCGGGGGTGGCGGGGGTGGCGCAGGCAACGCCTGCACGCCGACCGACCCCAACTGCACGCCGTGAGCGTGCGGGCGGCGCCGCGGTGAGCCACGACCCCACCCAGGAGGACCCGGCGGCGCTCAGCCTGAGCGAGGTCGTCGGCGGACCGGTCGGTCGGCACTCACGTCCTCACCGCTGGTGGGTGCCGGTGCGCGTGGTGCTGGCGCTGTTCGCGGTCAGCTTCGCCCTGGCGCTCATCCAGCACCAGCCGTGCCTGGAGACGAACTGGACCGGGGACCAGGCCCGCTACGGCAAGATGTGCTACTCCGACGTGCCCTACCTCTACACCGGGCGGGGGTACGCCGAGGGCCTGTGGCCCTACTCCGACACAGACGGGCGCTACCAGGTCACGGAGTATCCCGTCGGCATCTCCTACCTCGCCTGGTCCGCTGCCAAGCTGACCCAGCTTCACCCCAGCGGTCCCGCGATGGAGTCACGCCACCTCGGCGACGCGGCGCAGCTGTGGTCGCTGCCGGGCATGACCACCGAGGTGAACACCTACTTCCTGGTGACCGCGATCCTGATGTGCGTCTTCGGGCTGATCGCGACGTGGTTCCTGGCCGGGACCCATCCTCGACGTCCCTGGGACGCGCTCTACTTCGTGCTCTCACCCAGCCTGCTGGCCACCGGCCTGATCAACTGGGACCTGATGGCGGTCGCGCTCGTGGCCGGGGCGTTGTGGGCCTGGTCGCGGGGCCGCCCGATGCTGACCGGGGTGCTCCTCGGGCTGGGAACCGCGACCAAGCTCTACCCGCTGTTCCTGCTCGGGCCGCTGCTGGTGATCGCCTGGCGACGGCGCGACCTGGGTGCGTTCGGGTCCGCGGTGACCGGCGCAGCCGTGGCCTGGGGTGTGGCCAACCTGCCGGCCTGGCTCACCGGGTTCGAGCAGTGGAAGGTCTTCTGGACCTTCAACTCCGATCGAGGCGCGGATCTCGGCTCGCTGTGGCTGGTGCTCCAGCACGCCGGGCACCCGGTCACGGCCGGCGGCATCAACGTGTCCTCGTGGGTGCTGTTCATCCTGATCTGCCTGGCGGTGGCGGTGCTGGGGCTCGCGGCGCCCCAGACGCCTCGCCTGGCCCAGCTGGGGTTCCTGGTGGTCGCCGGGTTCCTGCTGGTCAACAAGGTCTACTCACCGCAGTACGTCCTGTGGCTGCTCCCCCTCGCGGTGATGGCCCGTCCGCGCTGGCGCGACCTGCTCATCTGGCAGGCCGGCGAGCTGTTCTACCTGGGGATGGTCTGGATCTACCTCGGTGGCTGGCTGCAGGGCGCGACCGGCGGTGCGGCCCCGGCGTACGACCTCGCGATCCTGGTGCGGGTGGTCGCCCAGCTCTACCTGGTGGCCGTCGTCGTACGCGACATCTGGTGGCCCGAGCACGACCTGGTGCGCGACCCGGAGCACGAGGACCCTCAGCCGATCTCCACGGCGTCGAAGTCGGTGGCGGTGTAGCGGACGCGCACGTCGATCTCCTCCCCCACCTCGGGTACGGCCGTGCCGTGGGGCAGGAAGAGCATCGAGGCCTGCATGTGGGGCGGCTCGGCGAACAGGCGCTGCTTCCCGTCGACGGTGAACGGCGAGCGCACCAGTCCGGCCGCGTCGAGGCCTCCTCTGGCGATCGAGGCGGCTCTGGCACGCAACGAGGCGTCCCCGGTGGGCGCCTCGAGCCCGATGCCGTGGGCCGTGCCGCCGGAGACGACGAGGATCGTGCCGTGCCGCGGCGCCGACCGTCCGCGGTAGCCGTAGACGTCACCTCGTTCCACCGCGTGCACGTCGAGCACGGTGGCCCGGACCGACAGGGCGCCCCGGTCGCCCAGCCACAGGCTGGTGCCGATGCGCGGACGGAAGGCGAAGTCGGGGTACCTCGCGGCCATGGTGCCCAGCTCGGTGTCGGTCAGGTGGGAGACCCAGATCGTGCGGCCGGCCGTGTCCGTGCCCTCGGCGAGCCCGGCCGCGACGACGTCGTTCATCAGCCGTTCGACCTGGCTCAGGTGGGACATCTGGGCGAGCGGCAGGTGGAAGGCCACCCCCGCCAGCTGGACGCCACCCCGCTCGCGCGCGCGTGCGGCCGCCTCCCGCAGACCCGCGGCGCCGAACCCGTGCCGGCGCATCGAGGTCAGCCGCTCGAGGACCACCCGGGGTCGATGGCCCGTCGAGGACCCGTGCCCGGCCAGGGCCGTGAGGTCCTCGATGCGGCCGACGGTGTGGATCACCCGCTGGTTCTCCGGCGCCGGGTTCCAGGGACGCCACGGAGTGAGCACGAGGATCGACCCGTCGAAGCGCTGCTCGACCTCGGGAATCTCCTCGTAGGTGCCGATCGCCAACGTGTCGACGCCCAGCCAGGCGGACTTGCGGGCGAGGCGACCGAGGCCGAAGCCGTAGCCGTTGCCCTTCACCACGGGCACCAGACCGGGGTGGCGCTCGTGGACACCCCGGAGGTGGGCGCGCCAACGGTCGCCGTCGACACGGAGGACGAGGCCCATCTCAGCCCCTGCGCTTCAGGTAGAGCTCGAAGGCCTTGTAGATCGGCCGATTGAGGGGGAGGTCCCACTCCCCGGCGTACTCCACGGCCTCGCCGCCGGTGCCGACCTTGAACTGGATCAGGCCGACGTGGTCGTCGTCGGCGTCCAGGGTGGAGGTGATGCCGCGCAGGTCGTAGACGTGGGCACCGGCCGCCAGTGAGTCGCGGATCATCTGCCACTGCACCGCGTTGGACCCGCGGACCTCGCGCTTCTCGGTGGAGGAGGCGCCGTAGGAGTACCAGGTGTGGGTGCCGACCCGGATCCAGATCGTGCTCGCGACCAGGTCGCCCTCGTGGCGGGCGAGGTAGAGCCGGATGCGGTCGGACTCCTCCGCGCCGAGGGCCTTGAACATCGTCTGGAAGTAGCTCAGCGGCCTCGGGGTGAAGTGGTCGCGCTCGGCGGTGAGGGCGTAGAGGGCGTGGAAGGCCTCCAGGTCCGAGGTCTCGCCCTGCTCGACCACGACGCCGAGCTTGGTGGCCTTCTTGATGTTGCGTCGCCATTGCTGGTTCATGCCGGCCAGCACATCGTCCTCGCTGCGCGGGTTGCCCTCCGCGTCGAGAAGCGGGATCCAGAAGTTGTACTGCGGCTGCCCGGCGGCGAAGCCACCCGCGACCGACTGCGGCCTCCAGCCGAGCTCCTGGAGCTGGGAGACCACCCGGGCACCCACCTGGCTGCGCGCGGTGGGTGCGAGCGCTGTCAGCGAGGAGACCGCGTTGTCGGCGATGCCCTCCTTGATCTGGGCGGCGCTCCAGCGACGGAGGATCACGGGTGGGCCGATCCGGATGCCGAACGCGCCGGCCGCGCGCAGGTGCGCGGCCATCGGGTCCAGCCAGAGGCTCAGGTCCTCGGAGTCCCAGTCCAGGAGCGGACCCTCCGGAAGGTAGGCGAGGTAGCGCTTCACCCGGGGCAGCTGGCGGTAGAGGACCAGCGCGGCGCCCACGAGATCCTCGCTCCCGGTACTGCTGCGGGCGAACCAGCCGATGGACTCGGCCTTCCACTCCGGCTTCACCGCCGCCCACGCCGGGGTCTGCAGGAAGCTCACCGACCCGGCTGCCGTCGCGGAGGGCCGCGACCTCGACCGGACCACGGCCAGGTGCTCCTCGGCGGTGATCGTGCGTACGGTCAGGGCATCAGAGGTCACAGCGGGAGCCTAACGGGGCACGCACGAGGCTCCCGACGTCAGGCGGTGGCCATGGCGAGGAGTTCCTTGATCGTCGCGAAGGACTCCGCCTCCGGGTCGATCAGGGAGAAGTGGTCGCCCGGCACACGCACGACCTCGGCCTCACCACCGGCTGCCGTGGCTGCCTCCACGTAACGACTGCTCTGCTCCGGCGAGACCACCGCGTCGTCCTCGGCGTACACCGCCCACACCCGGCACGAGGCGGGGACGAGCAGCGCCGGGTCGACCTCGGCGTAGCGCTCGGGGACCTCGGTCGGGGTCCCGCCGAGGAACGCTGTCACGGGACCGCTCGAGCGCGGGTCGCTGGCGGCCCTGGTCAGGTCGAGCACGCCGGACAACGAGATCGAGCCGCCCAGGGAGACCTGCGGAGGACCCCCAGGGGTGTCGGCGGTGCGGGAGGCCGCCCACCCGGCCAGGTGCCCGCCCGCCGAGTGGCCGAGCAGGACGACTCGCTGCGTCAGGTCTGGCGAGAGTCCGGGCTCGGCCAGCCGGTCCACGGCGGCGGCGACGTCCTCGAGGGTGGCCGGGACGCCGCCACCGCCGGCGCCGGTGCGCCGGTACTCCACGTTCCAGGTCGCATAGCCCAGCTCTTTGAGCCGCGCCGCGAGCGGACGCATGAGCTCCAGGCCGTACTTCGGGTACCAGTAGCCACCGTGGAGGAGGACCACGGTGCCCAGCAAGACGCCGGACGGCACCTGGAGCTCGACGAACTGGGAGTCGTCCGTGCCGTAGGTGAGGCGCCGGGCGCCGGAGGGGCTCGCCTTCGTGCTGGTCGGCGTGCCGGTCTGCTCCTCGGTCGGAGAGCCGCAGCCTGCGAGCAGACCGAGGGTCGCTCCGGCGGCGAGGACGCCCCGGCGGCTGAGCATCCCTGGGCTGGGCTTGCGTGGGATGGGTTTCCGACGGAGGGGTTTCCGGCGGAGGGGCGTCCGGCGGCCGGGGTTCACACGCCGTGTTCGCGCAGCCACGCGAAGTCCGCGCGGTGCTCGTCGGCCCCGCCGGGGGTCTCGCAGATCACCGGGGCACCGGCGTCGCGGACCAGGCCGGCGAAGTCGTGCTGGTCGAGCTGGCCGTTGCCGAAGTTGGCGTGCCGGTCGGCACCGGAGTCGAAGGCGTCGCGGCTGTCGTTGGCGTGCACCAGGTCGATCCGGCCGGTGATGGCCCGGACCTTGTCCACGGCGGTGGGCAGCTCGATGCCACCAGCCCAGGCGTGACAGGTGTCGAGGCAGAACCCGACCCGGTCGGCGTTGTCGGCCGCGGAGATCGCGTCCCACACACCCGCGATCCGGTCCAGGTGGCGGGCCATGGCGTTCTCGCCACCGGCGGTGTTCTCGATCAGGAGCGGGATCTTGATGTCGGTGGCCTCGATCGCCTTGCGCCAGTTGTCGAAGCCCGTGGCCGGGTCGTCGGTCTTGTTGACGTGGCCACCGTGGACGATCAGGCCCTTGGCCCCGATCTCGGCGGCGGCGTCCATGTGCTGCTGGAGCAGCTTGCGGCTCGGGATCCGGATGCGGTTGTTCGTCGTCGCGACGTTGACGATGTAGGGCGCATGCACGTAGAGATCGACACCGGCTTCCTCGGCGGACTCGCGGAGGGCGGCCGCCCCGGCGGCGTACTGGATCTCGGGGCCCTTGTAGCCCTGCGGGTCCCCGAGGAAGAACTGCACGAGGGTGGTGCCGCGCGCCTGCGCCTCGGCGACGGGGTCCGTCTGCGCGACGTGTGCCCCGATGGCGATCTGGGTGCTGGAACTCATGGCGCCACCCTAGGTCGCCGCTCGGGATAGTCCGAGACGATCGCGTGGTGAACTCTCGGGAAGGAAGGACGACGCAAACGTCTCGGACTACCCGGAAGCTCGCGCTCTTGAACATGTTCAAGTAAGTTGTTGAACATGTTCGAAACGCCTTATCGATGACGCAGGACACCCGCCAGCTGATCCTGGACACGGCGATCCGGCTCTTCGAGGAGAAGGGGTACGCCGGGACGACGATGCGGGCGATCGCGACCGAGGCGGGGGTCTCCCCGAGCAACGCCTACTACTGGTTCGCCAGCAAGGACCAGCTGGTCCAGGAGTTCTACCGACGGATCCAGGTGGCCCACCGGGAGCGGAGCACCGACGTCCTCGCGGGCGGGGGGACGCTGAGCGAGCGGCTGCTGGCCGTCGAACGTGCCGGGATCGAGGTGATGGCGCCCTACCACGGGTTCGGGGCCGCCTTCGTCGGGACCGCGATCGTCCCGGGAGCCGCCGTGAGTCCCTTCAGCGACGAGTCGGCCGGGGCGCGCGAGCTGTCCATGGAGATCTACCGCGACGTCGTGGGCGGTGCGTCCCCGCCCGTTCCCGCTCGGTTGGCCCCGGTGCTGCCGGACCTGCTCTGGCTTGCCCACCTGAGCGTGACCCTGCACTGGGTCATCGACACCAGCCCGGACCAGGAGCGCACGCGCCTGCTCGTCGAGCGCTCGGTGGCGATGCTGGCGACGGCGGTCAAGCTGACCCGGCTCCCCGGTGCGGCCGGCCTGATCGGCCAGGTCGGCTCGGTGCTGGACGTGGTGGTCCCGGAGCGGAGAGGCTCTTGAGTCGGCGTACGACTCCCGGACCCGGTGGCTACCTGCTGGCCGTGCTGGTCGGCATCGCGGTCACCGTCGTCCTGCTGGCCCTGACCTGGACCCCGCTGTCGAGCCTGGGGCGGTTCGCTGCCGCGCTGCTGGTGCTCACGGTCTACGTGACCGTCTTCGCCGTCCCCGCGGCTCTCATCGGCGTGCCGTTGGTGCACCTCTGCTGCCGCCGGGTCGGGGCCCAGTGGGTGCACGTGTTGGTGGCCGGTCTGGCGGGGGTGCTCACCGGAGTGACGTTCGGCGCGGTGGCCGTGAGAATGACCGGGGGCCACAGTGTCGCTTGGCTGGCCCTCTTCCTGGGGCTGGCGGCCGCTGCCGGGCGGGCGAGCGTGATCCCGCTGGTCCGACGGCTTGAGCCTGTGGACGACGATTTCCCAGCAGAGCGCCCGCGTTGTTAACCTTGCGCGTCGCACTCCCCCGATGGGAGTCCGACACCGCAGAGCCCTCCTGCCACGGAAACGCCGTGGCCGCCCGAGTCCGAAGGAGGTGGAGAACGCTATGCGTGCCTATGAACTGATGGTCATCCTCGATCCCAACCTTGAGGAGCGCACCGTCCAGCCGTCGCTCGACACATACCTCAACGTCGTTCGCAACGACGGAGGAACCGTCGACAACGTCGACGTCTGGGGTCGCCGTCGTCTCGCCTACGAGATCGACAAGAAGGCCGAAGGCATCTACGCCGTGGTGACGTTGCAGGCCGAGCCTGCCACCGTCAAGGAGCTCGACCGCCAGCTCACGCTGAACGAGTCGGTGCTCCGCACCAAGGTCATCCGCCCCGACGCTCACTGAACACATCTGCTAGCCACCTAGGGAGAAGCACATGGCAGGCGAGACCGTCATCACCGTCGTCGGAAACCTGACGGGAGACCCGGAGCTCCGGTTCACCCCGTCGGGCGCCGCGGTCGCGAACTTCACGATCGCCTCGACCCCGCGCGCCTTCGACAAGAACTCGAACGAGTGGAAGGACGGCGACACGCTGTTCCTCAACTGCTCCATCTGGCGTCAGGCGGCGGAGAACGTCGCCGAGTCGCTCCAGAAGGGCATGCGCGTCGTGGCGCAGGGGCGGCTCAAGCAGCGCTCCTACGAGACCCGTGAGGGTGAGAAGCGCACCGTCGTCGAGCTCGAGGTCGAAGAGGTCGGACCCAGCCTGAAGTACGCCACCGCCAAGGTCGCGCGCGTCCAGCGCAGCGGTGGGGGCGGCGGCTACAGCGGTGGCGGCGGCGGCGGCAACACCGGCGGCGACGACCCGTGGGCCTCCAGCCCCTCCCAGCAGGGTGGCGGCCAGCCGGCCGCCCAAGGCGCGAACCAGCCCGCGCAGGGTGGCGGCAACCAGTGGGGAGGCCAGCAGGGCGGTCAGCCGGCCGGCGGCCAGGCCCCGCAGAACGACCCGTGGGCGACCGGCGGCTCGGACGAGCCCCCCTTCTGATCCCCCAGG
>JBKJON010000021.1:0-4228 GCA_046595715.1 Marmoricola sp. | reverse complement strand
CGTAGTCGTTGTAGCCCCAGCCCACAGCGGTGCCACCGGAAGCGGCCCGCGCCGACGGGATCGTGAACCCGATGCCACCGAGCGCGAGGAGCAACACCATCAGTGTGGTCAGGACTCGTCGGATCTGGGAACCGATCAGGGACGGGTAAGGGAGCGAGCTCGTGGGCATGCCGGTCCTTGAAGTCGAGGGGCCGGCGTCCGCGTTGTCCGAGTGACGATTGCGATGCGGTGCCGCGCGCTCAATGTAGGGCTTCTCCGGACTATCCACTCAATAACTACAAACCCGGCTAGACCGCACGCCCTCACCCGTCACACTCGACCTGCCGCTGTCAGTCATACCCCCGCGAGTCGGACGCACTCAACTGCTTGTCCGGGTGTCCGCTCGTCCGGGTTGTGGCCGTGATCTTTCGGACATACCGATGAGCATGCGTTCAGGTGCGAGGCCGAACCGATGGGTTGACGAGCCCCGTTCATAAGCCGTAACTTCTATTCACCATGACTTATGAAGAGGCCGAGGGCTGGACGACACTGGCTGACCCGAATCGCCGCTCGATTCTGATGGAGCTGTCTGGGGGTGAGCGCACCGTGAGCGAGTTGACAAAGGCGCTGCCGGTCAGCCAGCCCGCAGTATCGCAGCACCTCAAGGTCCTCAAGCATGTCGGCCTGGTAACCGATCGCGCCCAGGGCACCAAGCGGATCTACCGACTGAACGAGGCCGGGGTCGCGGCACTGCGCGACCAGCTCGACACGTTCTGGAAGCAGACCATGTCTGGCTTTGAGAAGCTGATGGAGGAGGACTGATGACCGAGGTCCCCGTAGTGCGGCACCAGGTGGTCGTAGCCGGTACGCCCGAGCGTGCGTTCTCGACGTTCACCGAACGGCTGGGCGAGTTCAAGCCGCCCGAGCACAACCTGCTGGGCTCCCCGATCGCCTCGACGGTCCTCGAGCCGAGAACGGGCGGCCACATCGTCGACACCGGCGAAGATGGTAGCGAGTGCCGGTGGGCCAGAGTGCTGGCCTTCGAGCCACCACGCCGGTTGGTCTTCAGTTGGGACATCGGCCCAACCTGGCAGCTAGAGGACCCTGATCACGCCAGCGAGGTCGAACTCCGTTTTGTCGCCGAGGGCCCCGATCACACCCGGGTCGAGCTCGAGCACCGCCACTTTGACCGGCACGGCCCCGGGTGGCCCGCAGTGCACGAAGGTGTGGACAGTGACCAGGGCTGGCCCCTCTACCTGGCGAGGTACGCCGCCCTCCTGGAGGTGTCATGACCAGCGTCTCGATCGACGTCGAATCTCCAGCAGCCGAAGTATTTGCCTACGCAACCGATCCCTCGAAGTTCCACGAGTGGCAGCAGGGAGTCGTCAGCGGCTCCATAGAGAGCAAGAGGGCACCCGTGGTCGGCGACCTCTGCCGCACCACCCGACGGATCGGTGGCTCCGAACGACCAGCGACCTCCGAGCTGGTCCGTCGCGATCCACCACACGCATGGGCCGTGCGAGGCATCGACGGACCGATCCGCGCCCAGGTATATCTCACGGTCGAACCACTCACAGACCAGCGCTCCAGGCTGACCATCGCCGTCGACTTCGTGGGACACGGGATAGGCAAGATGCTGGTGCCGCTCGTAGTACGTCGTCAGGCCCGCGCCGAGATGCCCGGCAACCTCGCGAAACTGAAAGAGCGAATCGAGAAGGCGCCAACCGCGTAGGCAGCAACGAACGGGCATCTTGACGGGGATGCTCGGACCGGCCCAGATCAGTGCGTTGCAGGCTTCGACGCGCTCCCGACATCCGATGGCTGATTAGTGATCAGTCGCAGAGCCGTGTCACCATATGCGCATGAACGCATATCGCCGGTCTCGGAAGGAGTCCTTGCCCGAGGAGGAACAGGTCGATCTCGCCGTCGAGGTGTTCAGGATGCTGGCCGATGCGACTCGCATCAAACTCCTCTGGGTGCTCGCCAACGGTGAAGCGCCAGTTGGTGATCTGACCGACGCGGTTGCCAAGCCACAGGCGCTCGTCTCCCAACACCTGGCGAAACTGCGTTTGGCGCGGCTCGTGACCACCCGTCGCCAGGGCAGTCATGTCTTCTACCGACTCGCGAACGACCACGTCAGCCAACTCGTCGCCGACGCGATCCACAACGCCGAACACGCCAGTCCGGGTGTCCCACCCCACCACCTGCCCGCCCCCGAGCAAACTTCCGGAAAGGGCGTCTGAATGCCGACCACACCCCACGACCACGAACACGCCCAGCATGACCGCGCCGAGCATGGGCACGATCATGAACACGGTCACGACCATGAGCACGTGACCGGTATTCGTGGCTTCCTCACCGACCTGTTCAGGCCACACAGCCACGACGCCGCCGACTCGGTCGACTCCGCTCTCGAAGCCAGCGCCGAAGGAATCCGAGCAGTCAAGATCAGCCTCGTCGCTCTCGGTATCACTGCCGTCGCCCAAGCCCTTCTGGTGGTCATCACCGGTTCGGTCGCGCTCCTCGCAGACACCATTCACAACTTCTCCGACGCCCTGACCGCCGTGCCATTGTGGATCGCGTTCGTGCTGGGTCGCCGCCGGGCGAACGACCGCTACACCTACGGCTACGGACGAGCCGAAGACCTCGCTGGAATCTTCATCGTGCTGATGATCGCCGTCTCCGCTGTCGTCGCTGGCTACGAGTCGTTCCGTCGCCTCCTCGACCCCTCACCCTTGACCTACCCGTGGGTGGTCATCGCCGCCGGGGTCATCGGGTTCGCTGGCAACGAACTGGTCGCGTCCTACCGCATTCGGGTGGGTCGCAAGATCGGCTCGGCCGCGCTCGTCGCGGACGGTCTGCACGCCCGCACCGACGGGTTCACGTCCCTTGCAGTCGTCGGCGGAGCGGTCGGTGTGATGGCTGGATTCCCGCTGGCCGACCCGCTCATCGGGCTCCTCATCACCATCGCGATCCTCGCTGTCCTCCGTGGTGCTGCGAGCGACATCTACCGACGCCTGATGGATGCGGTTGACCCGGAACTGACCGCTGAGGCGACCGCGACCCTCCGGGCAACTCCTGGTGTCATCGAGGCCGAGCATCTGAGGTTGCGCTGGATCGGGCATCGCATCACCGCCGAAGCCGGGATCGTGGTCGATGAGTACCTCGACCTCGTTACCGCTCACGACATCGCCACCGACGCCCACCATCGGCTGCTGCACCAGATCCCCAAACTTGCCGCCGTGACCATCCACGTCAGCCCGCAAGCTGCCCCCGGGACCGACCACCACAAGGTCCTCGGACACCACCAAGACGTCCTGTGACCCTCTTACAGCCCAACTCTGAACGTCCGCATGTGCCCAGATGTGCGCTCGCGGACGTGCGTCTTTCCGCGATAGCCGCGTCCACCGGTGGGGCCGGATCAGAAGCGTCGACGACGCTGGATGGCGTCCCGCGCCGACTGTCTCACGTCACCAAGACTGCGACACTCTCGCCATGCGCCTCATCGCCTGGAACTGCAACGAGCGATTCAATCGCAACTATTCACATCTGCGCGACTTGGACTTCGACGTCGCAGTAGTCACTGAATGTGGACCGTTCGAGCCTGAGCTGAGAGAGTCGCGCGCTGTCAGTTCGGTACTCAAGCTGGCGGTCGACCAGCCTGGACACACCAAGCACATCGGCGTCCTCGCACAAGATCCCTGGCATGTAGAGCCGCTGCCTCTCGTCCCGAGCCAGCCTTGGCTTCTGCCCGTGAAGATCACCGGTCCGGTCGACTTCACCGTTCTGGCGGTCTGGGCACTCGGCCGCAACTGGGTCGAGGGCCGCCTCTCCTACGCGGCGCAGACAGCGCGGGTGGTTGCCGAAGTGCGTCCCTCGATCGTCGGCCCAGTTGTCCTGGCTGGCGATCTCAATGCTCCTATCGCTTCAACCCCCGCGGACGCGCGCCGGCATGCAAACACCGTCGCCCAACTCGAAGCGCTCGGACTCATCAGCGCCTTCACCTCAGCTCGCGGAGAAGCTGATCCACTGACCGAGCCCACCCTGTACCACCAGCGGAAGCTCGAGCAGCCATTTCACATCGACCACGTCTTCATCCCGAGGGACTGGACAAGGGGCATCGAAGTAGCCGTGGGGACGTATGAAGACTGGGTCGCGACCAAGAGATCGGACCACGTGCCGATGATCGTCAACGTGCCGATACCCCACGCCCTCCAGGCCACGGCCGTCGCTGTCTCATAACCGAGGG
>JBKJON010000015.1:0-5066 GCA_046595715.1 Marmoricola sp. | reverse complement strand
GCCGAGCGGGCAGTCGCGTCACGCCGTGGGACGCCGAGCGGGCAGTCGCGTCACGCCGTGGGACGCCGAGCGGGCAGTCGCGTCACGCGGTGGTGTGCCGAGCGGGCACTTCTGCCCCAGGGTGGAGATCCAGAACGTGAACGGAGTGCCCGGTCGCCCCCTCCCGAAGCGTGACGCGAGTGCCCGGTCGGCCTGCTCAGGCGTGAGGCAAGTGCCCGGTCGGCCTGCTCAGGCGTGACCGCACTGCCCGGTCAGCGGTTGGAGGAGCGGTCCCGGGCGGGGTCGTAGAGGTAGGACTCCCCGCCCCCACGAGGATCGAGGGCACGGCCGACGAGGATGACCGCGGCCTGCCGGAGTCCCTCCAGCTCTACCTGCTCGGCGATGTCGGCGACCGTTCCGCGGAGGACGACCTCGCCGGGCTGGCTGGCGCGGTGGACCACGATGACCGGGCAGTCCTCGCCGTACTCGAGGACCAGCTCGGACATCACCTCGCGGATCCGGGTGATGGCCAGGTGGATCACCAGGGTGGCGCGGGTCCGCGCGAAGTGGCGCAGCGCCTCTGTCTCGGGCATGGCGGTGGAACGCGCCTGCGCCCTGGTGAGTACGACGGACTGGGCCACCAGCGGGACGGTCAACTCCCGACCGACCCGCGCAGCGGCAGCGGCGTACGCCGGGACGCCGGGCGTGACCTCCCAGGAGACACCGAGCTGGTCGAGCCGGCGGGTCTGCTCGGAGAGCGCCGAGTAGACCGAGGGGTCCCCGGAGACCAGCCGCACGACCTCGAAGCTCTCCCGGTCGGCGTCGAGGATCACGGCCATGATCTGGTCGAGGTCGAGGTCCTGGGTGTCGACGAGCTCGGCGTCGGGCGAGACGTGGACGAGGAAGCCCTCGTCGAGGTAGGTGCCCGGATAGAGCACCACCTCCGCCTCGGCGAGCAGCTGGGCCGCCCGCAGCGTCAGCAGGTCGGCCGCGCCCGGCCCGGCCCCGACGAAGTGCACCGTCACCGGGTCACCGCCCACTGGGTGACCGTCCGGGCGGGTGTCCAGCCGGTGAAGCCTCCGACAGGGGAGGCGTGCTCGACCGAGATCCGGGCCAGCTCGCCGCCCTGCTCGGCGTACAGCTGGGCCAGCAGGCTCTCGGTCTCGAGCGTCACGCCGTGCACCACGAGTCGGCCACCGGGGCGCAGCGCCTCGAGACAGGTGGCGATCAGGTCGGGCGTCGTGGCTCCGCCCCCGACGAACACCGCGTCCGGACGTGGCAGGTCACCCAGGACGCCGGGGGCGCGACCGCGGACGACGCGCAGGGTCGGCACGCCCAGGGAGGCGGCGTTGCGTCCGATCCTGGCCGCACGGTCCTCGTCGGCCTCGACCGCGACCGTCCAGCAGGTCTGGTGCGCGCGCATCCACTCGATGCCGACCGAACCGGCGCCGGCACCGACGTCCCACAGCAGATGACCGGGCTGCGGGGCCAACCGGGCCAGGGCACTGGCGCGTAGGTCGCGCTTGGTCAGCTGGCCGTCGTGCTCGAACGCGTCGTCGGGCAGGCCGCCGCTGCGCGGCCCGACGACCGGTCCCTGGAGGACCAGCGCGATGACGTTCAGCGCCGGCGACTCGTGCGACCACGTCTCCGCGACCCCGTCGGTCCTCGACTCGCTGGCTGTGCCGAGGTTGCCCAGGACTGACATCCGGCTCTCGCCGTACCCCGCGTCGCGCAGCAGCCCGGCCACCTCGCCGGGCGTTCCGGCGTCGGAGGAGAGCACCAGCACCCGGTGACCGGGAGCGAGCAGCCGGAGTACGGCGTGCGCGTCACGACCGACCGCACTGACCACCTCGACCTGCTCGGACGGCCAGCGCATCCGCGCCCGCGCGATGGCCACCGACGACACCGCCGGCTCGATCCGCACCGCGTCCTCGCCTAGGAGGGCCGTCAGCGTCGAGCCGATGCCGGAGACGAGCGGGTCGCCGGACGCGAGCGCCACGACCTCGCGGCCGGCGTACTTCTCCAGCAGGGGCGGCAGGTTGTCACGCAGCGGCGAGGGCCACGGTTCACGCACCTGGTCGGGCAGGTCGGGCAGCATCGCGAGGTGCCGCGCGCCACCCAGCACGACCCCGGCCCGGAGCAGCCGGTGCCAGCTGGCCTCCGGGACGCTGGTCCAGCCGTCGGCCCCGATTCCGATCACGGTGATGCGGGGCGAGGTCGAGATCGGCATGTCGTGACCCTAGCCGCGGTGCGCTCGCGCACCGGGACTGACGTGGACCACCGGGTCGCTCCGGCCCGGGAGTCGGTAGCCTGACCGACGACAGGCACGAGGTGCCCTGACGAACACCCGAGCCTGGGTGCTCCGAGGGGAGAATCTGGGAAGCCGGTGAGAATCCGGCACAGGCCCGCTGCGGTGGTCTGGACGGCGTCCAAGGACGTCGATCCAGCAAGTCCGAAGACCGGCCTCGCGCCGCAGTACTTCACTGGCGAAGAGCGGGAGCCTCCATGCCACAGCACTACCCCTTCTCTGCCGTCGTCGGATCCGACGACATGGCGCTCGGACTCGTGCTCACCACGATCTCGCCGGACATCGGCGGCGTGCTGGTGCGCGGCGAGAAGGGCACGGCGAAGTCCACGATCGTGCGGGCGCTCGCCGCCGTGCTGCCGCCGATCGACGTCGTGGCGGGCGACCGCTTCTCCAGCGACCCACGCGAGGGCACCTCGCTCTCGCCGGATGGCCCGTTCGCCGCGGACGCCACCACCGAGAGCCGATCGGTGCGACTCGTCGAGCTGCCCGTCGGCGCGACCGAGGACCGCGTGCTCGGCTCGTTGCACCTCGAGCGCGCACTGTCGGAGGGCAAGGCCGAGTACGAGCCCGGCCTGCTTGCCCGTGCCCACCGCGGGATCCTCTACGTCGACGAGGTCAACCTGCTGCACGACCACCTCGTCGACCTGCTCCTCGACGCCGCCGCGATGGGTCGTTCGACCGTCGAGCGCGACGGGGTCTCGGTCGAGCACGCGGCCCGCTTCGTGCTCGTCGGCACGATGAACCCCGAGGAGGGTGAGCTGCGGCCGCAGCTGCTCGACCGGTTCGGGCTCACCGTCGAGGTCGCCGCCTCCCGCGACCCGGCGATCCGCGTGGAGGTCGTACGACGGCGGCTGGCCTTCGACGCCGACCCGATCGCCTTCAACGCGGCCTACGACGACGACGAGCAGGCGCTGACCAAGCGCATCGTGACCGCCCAGGAGCTCGTCAGCGCGGTCCGGCTCTCCGAGCACGCCCTGTTCAAGATCGCCGAGGTGTGCGCGGCCTTCGACGTCGACGGCATGCGCGCGGACATCGTCACCGCACGGACGGCCGTCGCGCACGCCGCGTGGCACGGCCGCACCGACGTGCTCCGCGAGGACATCCGCGCCGCCGCCCGGCTCGCGCTCCCCCACCGGCGGCGGCGCAACCCCTTCGACGCGCCAGGGCTGGACGAGGCGCTGCTCGACCATGTCCTCGGCGACGAGGAGCTGCCCCCGGAGCCGCCGGAGGACGACCTCGCCGCTCCCGAGGAGGGTGGCGACGAGAACGACGCGGCCCCGGATCAGGGGGAGCGCGACGGCGACGACTCCGGCGGCGAAGACCCCGGCCCTGACTCCGGTTCGTCATCCGAGTCGGCTGCCACCGACACCAGGTCGCATGACGTCCCGGACGACCAGCCAGGGACGTCAGACGAAGCGGCTCCCCCGGCGACCAGGTCGGAGGACGCACCGGAGACCCGCGTCGAGGCCACCGCCCCCTACCGGACCCGGTTGTTCAAGGTGCGCGGCACCGGTTCCGGTGCAGCGGGGAAGCGGAGCCGGGCGATCACGGAGTCCGGGCACCGGGTCGGTTCGCGGCGGCCCCTCCAGCAGGGCGGCTGGATCCACCTCAGCGAGACGATCCGGTCCGCTGCGCCGCACCAGGCCGCCCGCGGACGTACGACGGGCCCGCTCCGCTTCCGACCGGCGGACCTCCGGGTCGCCACCCGAGAGGGCAAGGAGGCCAACCTGGTGCTGTTCTGCGTCGACGCCTCCGGCTCGATGGCCGCTCGCCAGCGGATGGAGCAGGTGAAGACCGCGATCCTCTCGTTGCTGCTGGACGCCTACCGGCGACGCGACAAGGTCGGCCTGATCACCTTTCGTGGGAGCGGCGCCGACCTCGCCCTCCCGCCCACGCACTCGGTCGACATCGCGGCCACCCGGCTGGCCGAACTTCCCGCCGGCGGCCGGACCCCGCTCGCCGAGGGCTTGCTCGAGGCCGCCCGTGTGCTCGACCTCGAACGCGTCCGTGACCCCCGCCGCCGCCCACTCCTGGTCGTGGTCACCGACGGCCGGGCGACCTCGGGCCCGGACGCCGTGGCCCGCTCGCTGCAGGCCGCGCGACTCCTGGCCGGCCAGAGCATCGACGCCGTGGTCGTCGACTGCGAGACGGGCTCCTTCCGGATGGGTCTCGCCGCCGAGCTCGCCACCCATCTCCTGGCCGAGCACGTGCCCATGGCCGAGGTCAGCGCCGCCGACCTGGCCCGCCTCACCCACGCCGCATGACCGCGCACCCGCACGACGAGCTCGGAGGCTAGACATGCCCAAGGGACAACCGGTCGCCGTACCCGACGACGGGCTGACGACCCGCGAACGCCGCAACCAGCCGCTGCTGATGGTGCACACCGGCGACGGCAAGGGGAAGTCGACCGCGGCCTTCGGCCTCGCCATCCGCGCGTGGAACCAGGGGTGGAACGTCGGGGTGTTCCAGTTCGTGAAGTCCGCCAGGTGGCGCATCGGCGAGCAGACGGTGCTCGAGCGCCTCGGCCGGCTGCACGTGGAGACCGGTGAGGGAGGTCCGGTCGAGTGGCACAAGATGGGGGCGGGCTGGTCCTGGTCACGCAAGGAGGGTGAGGAGGCCGACCACGCCACGGAGGCGGCCGAGGGCTGGGCCGAGGTCAAGCGTCGCCTGGCCGAGGAGACCCACGACCTGCTCGTGCTCGACGAGTTCACCTACCCGATGGAGTGGGGCTGGGTCGACGTCGAGGACGTCGTGGAGACCCTGTCCGGCCGCCCCGGAC
>JBKJON010000498.1:0-3243 GCA_046595715.1 Marmoricola sp. | reverse complement strand
ACCAGCCTGTCGAGGTCGACCTGGGGATGGCGGGGGAGTGGCTGGAGACCAACCTCGCCCCCTGGATCGATGACCAGGTCGCGGTCGCCGTGGGCCGCGCCCACGAGGACCACGGCGATGCGGGCTTCCGCGTGGTCGCCGCCACGGGCACGTCCCTGTCCTTCGTGCGGGTGCGGCTCGCAGGCCGCGAGGTGGTGCTCGCCCCCGACTGGATCCCCGACCGGCCGCGTGGAGCGCCACAGGTGGTCACCGCGGAGGTCTCGGCCGGCCGGCTCCGTCTGGGCCTCAACGCGTCGGTGCCCACCCGCGAGGTGGCGCTGACCGGTCCCCCCGGTCGCGTCGAGGGAGGCCACAGCGAGGGCACTGAGCTGGTGCTCCCGCTCAGCACGACCACCAACGGCTGCGAGGGACCGCTGCCCGCGGGGCGCTACCGCCTCGACGGGCTCGAGGCCGGCGCGCACCCGGCGCTGCTCGTCGAGCCCCCCGCCCTGCGTGACGGTGCGCTCGGGGTGACCCTCGGCGTGGGCCCGTCCGGGCGGCTGCTCGTGCGCGTCGGCACGGCACTGGCGGCGCACGAGCGCAGCGCCCGCGGTCACCAGCTGCTCCGCGAGGCTGCGGCGGCGCGCCCCCGCCGCCCTGGCACGGTCCTGCTCGAGGCCTTCCACGGCCGGTCGGCCGGCGACAACGTCGGTCCCGTGGCGGCGGCGCTGCACGAGCTCGCCCCCGACCTCGACCTGGCGCTGGTCGTGGACGACCCGCGTGTCGTCCCGCCCGCCGGCGTCCGCCCCGTCGTACGCCGGTCGGAGGAGTGGCACGGCCTGCTGCAGACGGCCGCGGGACACGTCTCCAACACAGGCGCCCCGTCGTGGTGGACCAAGCCCGCCCACCAGGTGCACCTGCAGACATGGCATGGCACCCCGCTCAAGCGGATCGGCGAGGACCGGGGTCCGGGCGACCTCAAGGTGTGGCGCCACCGGCGCGACGTGGCCGCCCAGGCCTCCGACTGGGATGGGCTGGTCTCGGCCAACCCCCTGTCCTCGCAGGCCTTCCGCACCGCCTTCGGGTACGACGGGCTGCTGCTCGAGTCCGGCTATCCCCGCAACGACGTCCTCCTCGATCCGGCCCGACGAGATGCCACTCGGGCCGCGGTGCGGGCCGCGTTGGGGATCGAGCACCACCAGCAGGCCGTGCTCTATGCCCCCACCTGGCGGGAGTACCTCGGCGTCCGTGAGGCCAAGCCGCTCCACCTCGACGGACCAGCGCTGGTGCGGGCTGTGCCCGACGCGGTCGTGCTGGTCCGGGGGCACTACAACGCCACCGGTGCCGCGGACGCCTTCGCCGACGAGGCTCGGGTCCTCGACGTCACGCGCTACCCCGACATCGCGCCGCTGTTCTGCGCTGCGGACGTGCTGGTCACCGACTACTCCTCGGTGATGTTCGACTTCGCGCTGCTCGACCGGCCGATCGTGCTGCTCACGCCCGACCTGGAGCAGTACCGCGACGTCGAGCGGGGCTTCTACTTCGACCTCGAGGCGCGACCACCGGGGGACCTGGTGCGCACCACCGACGAGGTCGTGGAGCGGTTGCGCGGCGAGGACACGGGCGCCGCCGCGCGCGCGGCGTTCCGTGAGGAGTTCTGCCCCTGGGACGACGGGCGCGCCGCCGAGCGGGTCGCTCGCTGGCTGCTCGAGCGCCTCGACCGGGCTGCGAGCTCCTAGAGCTCGCCGACCGGCTTGCTCTCGCCGCGGATCGCGGCCTCGAACTGCCGCACCGCCTCGCGGTTGTACTCCTCGTGGTCGAGCACGCTGCCCTCGACCTGGCCGAGGAGGAAGCGCTCCATGCCCTCCGCCACGCCTTCGACGCTGCGGGGGACCACGAGCCCCGCGCCGGGCGGGATCGAGTCGCCGACCGTCGCGAACGCGGTGGTGATGACCGGGAGGCCGAGGACCCGGGCCTCGAGGATCACGATCGGCTGTCCTTCGTACTCGCTGGAGAGCACGAAGCAGTCCGCCTTGCGCAGGAACTTGTAGGGGTTGAGCACCTTGCCGGTCATGTGGACCGCGTCGCGCAGGCCGAGCCGCTCGACCTGGTCGTGCAGCGACTGCTCGAGCGCGCCGCCGCCGATCAGCCAGAGCCGGGTCTGAGGGTGGCGCTCGTGCACGAGCGCGAAGGCGTCGAGCAGACGGGCGTGGTTCTTCTCCGGCGACAGCCTGCCGACGGTGATGAACAGCGTCGTGCCGGGCTCGCGCACGGGCCGCAGGCGGTGGGGCCGGCCCTTGACGTAGCCACCCTGGTGGCCGACTGGGAGTTCGGACTCGCCGCCTGCCGGCTCGTCCTCCTCGCGCGGGACCTCGCCGACCTCGTCGAGGGTGCCGGCGTTCTCCAGGCGCTCGGCGTGCTCGAGGTCCTCGGTGGACTCCTCGGGGTCCTCGCCGGTCTCGGGGTCGGTGCGATCGTCGGGACCGTCGTCGGTCTCGTCTGCGGTCGGCAGGGGCACACCGCGCTCCTCCGGCGCGGGGTCGAGCACGACGGGCTCCCACGCCGCCGCCGGCGCGAGCGGTGCGGCGAGGCCCTCGACGTGCACCTCTCCCCGGGACAGTCGGGCAGCGAACTCCTCAGGCGTGCCGAAGACGGCCTCGCCCCAGTAGGGCTCGTGGGCCAGGCGCAGGATGAGCTCGCCGTCGATGGTGTTGAGGGCGTACTGGAAGCGCTCCGCGGGGGCGTACTCCGCCAGCCCGCTGCGATTGATGTCTCGCAGCTCCGGCGAGACCGACACCAGGTTGTCGAAGAGGCGGTAGGTGGAGAACACCGCCGACAGGCGGGCGTGCAGGTGCTGCACACCGAGGGTCTCGCGGTTGCGGTCGGCCATCATCTCGGCGTGCAGCCAGATGCTGCGGTGCTTGGTCTCGACCGCGCTGTAGAGGAACGGGGCGTAGCAGCCGTAGCCGCTGAAGTCGATCAGGTGGTCGAACGAGACGTTGCCGAAGGCGCGTTGGTACTCCGTGCGCCAGAACTCCAGGTGGTCCTCCTCGAGCTCGGCCGGGAGCCCCACCTGCGTGAGCACCTCAGTCTCGCGGGCAACCTGGCGGCGCGTGCCGATGTAGGTCAGTGCGCGGGGGAGCGGGCGGGCGTCGTCGTGGACCAGGTTGATGTTCTTGGCCCGGTCGCGACCGGGGATCTGCGGCCAGAACACCGTGACGTCGTACTTGTCGTAGTCGAGGTGGCGCAGCAGGTTGATCGCGG
>JBKJON010000505.1:0-4942 GCA_046595715.1 Marmoricola sp. | reverse complement strand
ACGGTCCCGCCGCTGGCGATGATCGCCGGGGTGGAGCGGTGCAGCGCGAAGGCCATCGCCTCGTGGCGGGCCTCGTGGCGGCGGAGCTCTTCTCGGTAGCGCGCGACGAGCAGGAGGGCCGCCACGAGGCGATGGCCTTCGCGCTGCACCGCGCCACCCCGGCGATCATCGCCAGCGGCGGGACCGTGATCGTCGGCATGCTCTGCCTCACCCTGGCCGAGATGAACTCCACGGCCGGGCTGGGGCCGGTGTGCGCCATCGGGGTGGCCGTGACCCTGCTGGCGATGATCACCCTGCTGCCGGCCCTGCTCGTGATCTTCGGTCGGTGGATGTTCTGGCCGATGCGCCCGGCCTTCGGGTCCAAGGAGCCCACCTCGACGGGCCTCTGGGCCAGGGTCGGGTCCTTCATCAGCCCGCGCCCGCGCAAGGTCTGGGTCGTCACCGCCCTGGCGCTGGCGGCCTGCAGCCTCGGCGTGCTGACGCTGAACACCAACGGCCTCTCCACCGAGGACTCCTACACCAAGGACTTCGACTCCGTGATCGGACAGCGGGCGCTCACGGCACACGGTCTGGCCGACAGCTCGACGCCGGTCCTGGTGGTGGCCAACGCGGACCAGGCCGAGGAGGTGGCCACGGCCATGAGCGGGGTCGACCACCTCGAGCCACCGACCCGGCCCCTCGTCAAGGACGGCGTTGCGTTCCTCACGGCCAACCTGACCGTCGATACGACCACCACGGTCGCGTTCGACACCGTCGACGAGGTCCGCGCGAAGGTGCATGCCGTGGAAGGCGGCAACGCCCTGGTCAGCGGGACGTCCGCGATCCTCGACGACATGCTCCAGGCGAACAAGCGGGACTCCCAGGTGATCATCCCGGTGACCCTCGTGGTCGTCCTGCTGATTCTGATGCTGCTCCTGCGGGCGGTGACCGCTCCCCTGATCCTGATCGGGACGGTGGTGCTCTCCTTCGGTGCTGCTCTGGGACTGGGCAGCCTGGCCTTCAAGTACGTCTTCGACTACCCGGGCGCCGATCCGAGCTTCCCGCTCTTCGTGTTCGTCTTCCTGGTCTCCCTCGGGATCGACTACAACATCTTCTTGATGACGCGCGTCAGGGAGGAGACGGCCACGCGCGGAACGCGCCAGGGCTCGCTCGTGGCGTTGTCGGCGACCGGTGGGGTGATCACGTCAGCGGGTCTGGTCCTGGCCGCCACCTTCGGGATCCTGGCCTCACTGCCGCTGGTGTTCCTGGTCGAGCTCGGCTTCACCGTCGCCCTGGGCGTCATCCTCGACACGATCATCGTCCGTTCGGTGCTCGTCACCGCGATCAACCTCGATCTCGGCCGCACGATCTGGTGGCCGAGCAAGCTCGACCGGGGCGACGCTGCCCGCGACCTCCCCGAGAAGGCGGAGTCACCGCACCGCCGCGCGGACGAACGCGTCGACGCCTGAAACGGCGCCGGAGAGGGGCCGGGTGGCGTGATGACGCTGACACCAATACTGTCAGCGTCATGAAGCTTTCCACCATGTTGATGTACGACGGCAACCCCCGCTCGGCCGCCGACCAGGTCGTCGAGCTCGAGAAGGCGGGGATCGACACCGTCTGGGTAGCCGAGGCCTACGGCTTCGACTCCCCCACCCTGATGGGCTACCTCGCGGCCGTGACCGAGACCGTCGAGATCGGTGCCGCCATCCTCAACGTCTTCTCGCGCACCCCGGCGCTGCTCGCGCAGACCGCCGCCGGGCTGGACAACGTCTCGGGTGGTCGCGCCATCCTCGGCCTCGGCGCCTCCGGCCCGCAGGTGATCGAAGGCTGGCACGGCATGCCCTACAGCAAGCCACTGGGCCGCACCAGGGAGGCCATCGAGATCATCCGCGCCGCCCTGCGCCGCGAGAAGCTGGAGTACCACGGCAAGAGCTTCGACCTCCCACTGCCCGAGGGCCAGGGCACGGGTCTGGGCAAGCCACTGAAGATGCTCACCCGTCCCGAACGCAGCGTCATCCCCGTCTACATCGCCGCCCTGGGGCAGAAGTCCGTCGAGGGCACTGCGGAGTACGCCGACGGCTGGCTGCCCTTCATGTACAGCCCCGAAGGTGCCCCGAGGGTCTGGGGCGACGCCCTCGCCGCCGGCACCGCCAAGCGGAGCGAGGAGCTCGGGCCGCTCGAGATCTCGGCCGGCGGGATGGTCGCGATCGGCGACGACGTCAAGGGCCTCCTCGACTTCGCCCGCCCGATGGCCGCGCTCTACATCGGCGGCATGGGCGCGCGGGGCAAGAACTTCTACAACGACCTCGCCTGCCAGTACGGCTACGAGGAGGAGGCCAAGGAGATCCAGGACCTCTACCTCGACGGCAAGAAGAAGGAGGCCGAGGCGGCCGTGCCCCTCGAGCTCCTGGAGCGGGCGAACCTCGTCGGTCCGGAGGGCTACATCAAGGAACGCATCGCCGCCTTCCAGGAGTCCGGTGTCACGAACCTCCAGGTGGCCCCGGCCAGCGAGGACCCGACCGCCCTGGTGCGTCAGCTCAAGGAATGGGTCAGCTGAGCCTCGAGCTGCCCCTCGACCCTCGGCCCCACCCGCCGCAGGGTTAGCCTGAGCCACGATGACCGACCAGCCCAGCTCCCCTGTTCCCGGGCCGACACCGCAAGAGATGCGTCGCGCGATCGCTCGTGCCGAGCGGGGCGCGGCCCTCGACGTCAGCGAGGCGACCGTGCTCCTCGCCGCGCGCGGCAAGGACCTGGAGCGCGTGACCACGGTCGCGGCCCGTGTCCGTGACGCCGGCCTGGAGGCTGCCGGTCGCCCCGGCACGGTGACCTACTCGCCCAAGGTCTTCATCCCGATCACCAAGCTGTGCCGCGACCGCTGCCACTACTGCACGTTCGTCGAGTCACCGAGCCAGCTGAACCGGGCCGGGCACGCCATGTTCCTCTCACCCGACGAGATCCTCGACCTCGCCCGCCAGGGCGCCGCCCTGGGGTGTGCCGAGGCGCTGTTCACCCTGGGGGACCGTCCCGAGCACCGCTGGCCCGAGGCACAGGCATGGCTGGACGAGTCGGGCTACGACTCCACGCTGGCCTACGTCCGCGCGATGGCCATCCGGGTGCTCGAGGAGACGGGGTTGCTGCCCCACCTCAACCCCGGCGTCATGTCCTGGGAGGAGATGAACCGGCTCAAGCCCGTCTCGCCCTCGATGGGGATGATGCTCGAGACCACCTCCCGCCGCCTGTTCGAGACCAGGGGCGAGGCCCACTACGGTTCCCCAGACAAGGATCCCGCCGTACGCACGCGGGTGCTCGAGGACGCCGGCCGCCTCTCGGTCCCGTTCACCACGGGCCTGCTCATCGGGATCGGCGAGAACCTCAACGAGCGCGCGGAGTCGATCTTCGAGCTGCGCCGGGTGGCGCGGCAGTACGGCCACGTCCAGGAAGTCATCATCCAGAACTTCCGAGCCAAGCCCGACACGGCGATGCGCCACACCGACGACCTCGGCCTCGAGGAGTACCTCGCAGCGATCGCAGTCTCCCGCATCGTTCTGGGACCCAGGGCCCGTCTCCAGGCACCGCCCAACCTGGTCGATCTCTCCGAGTGCCAGGCCCTGCTCGCAGCAGGGGTCGACGACTGGGGTGGCGTCTCCCCGCTCACCCCCGACCACGTGAACCCGGAGCGCCCCTGGCCCTCACTGGACCGGCTCCGCGACCTCACCTCCACGGCCGGCTTCGAGCTCCGGGCGCGACTGACCGTCCACCCGGAGTACGTCCTGGCAGGCGAGGCCTGGATCGACCCCCGGGTCTCGGCCCACGTCGCCGCCCTCGCCGACGACGACGGCTTCCTGCGCGAGAACGCCAGGCCGGTCGGCCTGCCCTGGCAGGAACCTGACGGCGGTTTCGCCGTGGCCGGCACCGGGATCGGCCGTACCGACCTCCACACCGCCGTCGACACCGGGGGCCGCACCGAGGACCGCCGCTCCGACTTCGCCAACGTCTACGGCGACTGGGACTCTCTCAAGGAGGGGATAGTCCGAGACGATTCCGTCGTCCCCATGACCAAAGAACAACGAAATCGTCTCGGACTATCGGGAACGGCCGCCCTGAAGGCCGCCGAGAAGGACCCGGGCAACCTGAGCGACGAGCACGCCCTGACCCTGATGACCGCAGAGGGCCACCTGCTCGACCAGGTCCGACGGCTGGCCGACGACCTGCGTCGCGAGACGGTCGGGGACGACGTCACCTACGTGGTCAACCGCAACATCAACTTCACCAACATCTGCTACGTCGGCTGCCGGTTCTGCGCGTTCGCCCAGCGGCGCACCGACGCGGACGCCTACTCCCTCTCGATGAGCCAGGTGGCCGACCGCGCCGAGGAGGCCTGGAACCTCGGGGCCACCGAGGTCTGCATGCAGGGCGGGATCGACCCCGAGCTGCCCGGCACGGCGTACTTCGACCTGGCGGCGGCGGTGAAGACCCGCGTCCCGGAGATGCACGTCCACGCCTTCTCCCCCATGGAGATCGTCAATGGCGCGTCCCGCACCGGCCTGTCCTTCGAGGACTTCCTGATCAAGGCTCGCGAGTCCGGCCTCGACACCATCCCCGGCACCGCCGCGGAGATCCTCGACGACGAGGTCCGTTGGGTGCTGACCAAGGGCAAGCTGCCGACGAGCACCTGGATCGAGATCGTCACCACGGCCCACAGGGTCGGCGTCCGCTCGAGCTCGACGATGATGTATGGCCACGTCGACAACCCGCGCCACTGGGTGCAGCACCTGCGCGTGCTCTCGCGCATCCAGGATGCGGCGCTGGAGGCTGGGGTCGGTGGCTTCACCGAGTTCGTGCCGCTGCCGTTCGTGCACAACTCCTCGCCTATCTACCTCGCCGGTGTCGCCCGCCCGGGACCGACCGACCGCGACAACCTCGCCGTCCACGCGATGGCCCGGATCCTGCTCCACGGTCG
>JBKJON010000455.1:0-10194 GCA_046595715.1 Marmoricola sp. | reverse complement strand
CTGGAGCGTGCTGCCGTGGTCCGTGCGCTGGCCGACCACGACGGCGTTCTCGCCCTCGGTGGCGGTGCGGTCATGGACGAGGTGACCCGAGGCGCGCTGGCCGGGCACCGGGTGGTCTTCCTGCGCGTCGGCCTCAGCGACGCGGCGAAGCGGGTGGGGCTCGGCGTCTCCCGCCCGATGCTGCTCGGCAACGTGCGCGGCCGGATCAAGCAGCTGATCGACGAGCGCACACCGGTCTACGAGTCGGTGGCCGCGCACGTGGTCGACACCGACGGGTTGGAGATCGACGAGGTGGTCGAGCAGGTCAGGGCCGTGGTCGAGGGCGTCTCAGGTGACTGAGCGCACCAGGATACGCGTCGGCGCTGACTCGGCCTACGACGTGGTGGTCGGTCACGGCGTCCTGGACGAGCTGCCGGGCATGCTCGGTCCAGACGTGCACCGCGTCGCACTGTGCCACTCCTCCGCGCTCCCGGAGCTGGCCGACCGGGTGGCCGCCGCGCTCGGTGAGGGCGTGACGGTGCTGCGCCTGCCGCTCCCCGACGGCGAGGCGGCGAAGACCGGCACGGTCGCGATCGAGGCCTGGGAGGAGCTCGGCGCTGCCGGCTTCACCCGGTCGGACGCCGTGGTGACCGTCGGGGGAGGTGCCACGACCGACATGGGCGGTTTCATCGCCGCCACCTGGCTGCGCGGCGTGGCGGTCGTGCACGTGCCGACCACGCTTCTGGGCATGGTCGACGCCGCCGTCGGCGGCAAGACGGGGATGAACACCGGCGCGGGCAAGAACCTCGTCGGCTCCTTCCACGAGCCGGCCGGGGTGATCTGCGACCTCGACGTCCTGGCGACCTTGCCGGCCGCCGAGCTCGTGTCCGGACTCGGCGAGGTCGTGAAGTGTGGCTTCATCGCCGACCCGGAGATCCTGGCCCTGGTGGAGGCCTCGCCGGCCGAGACCCTGGACAGCGGGTCCGCCCGGCTCCGTGAGCTGGTCGAGCGAGCCGTCCGGGTCAAGGTCGACGTGGTCGTGGGCGACCTCAGGGAGCGCGGCGGGAGCGACGGACATCCGGGTCGCGAGGCGTTGAACTACGGTCACACGCTGGCGCACGCCGTCGAGAAGGGCACCGCCTACGCCGTCCGGCACGGCGAGGCGGTCGCGCTCGGCATGGTCTTCGTGGCCGAGCTGGCCCGCCTCTCCGGCCGACTCGACGACGAGACCGCCGCTCGACACGCCTCGGCGCTGGCGTCGGTCGGCCTGCCGACTCGTCTCTCGGACGTCGGTGCCTCGGGACTGAGGTTCGACGAGGTGCTGGCCACGATGCGGGTCGACAAGAAGGCGCGGGGAGCCCACCTGCGCTTCCTGGTGCTCGACGGGCTGGCCAGGCCCGCGATCCTGACCGATCCGGACGAGGACGACCTGCGGACGGCGTACGACCTGGTGAGCGGGGTGTCTCGATGAAGGTGCTGGTGCTGAACGGCCCGAACCTCGGCCGGCTCGGACGACGGCAGCCCGAGATCTACGGCACCACCACCATCGACGAGCTCGCCGAGCTGTGCCGTGACTGGGGGGCCGCCCTGGGACTCGAGGTGGAGCTGCGCCAGACCAACCACGAGGGTCAGATGCTCGACTGGCTGAACGCGGCCGCCGACGACGACACCCCCGTCGTGCTCAACGCTGCCGCCTGGACGCACTACTCCTTCGCCCTGCTGGACGCCTGCGCCCAGCTGACGGCCCCCCTGGTCGAGCTGCACATCAGCGACCCCAAGGCGCGCCCGGAGGAGTTCCGGCACCACTCGGTCGTCACGGCGTACGCCGTCAAGGAGATCACCGGACAGGGGATCGACGGCTACCGCCAGGCGCTGGCGTTCCTCGCCGGCTGAGCCGAGGTTGGAGGCTGGGGCCGTGGGTACTACGCGAGGCGTGGAGACGAGCGCAGTGAGCAGTGACGCGGTCGCGCTCGACGGTCCGGCCGGGTCCTCGCTGCGAGGGCTGGCCCGTCGCGCCCGGGCGGCTGCGACGCCCGAGCCGTCGCTGGACGACGCCCTGGCGCTGGCCCGGGAGGTCGGCGCCGAGCTGCCGGTGCCGGGCCGTGGGCAGTCACTGGCGTTGTGGGAGGCGCTGGCCACGGTCGGGGCGGTCGACCTCACGGTCGCGCGGGTGCTGGAACCGCACCTGGACGCGCTGGCGATCCTCTCCGAGGCTTCGCTGTCCCCGACGTCGCCCGGCTCGGTGTGGGGGGTCTTCGCCGCCGAGGGGCGCGCCCGTCTGCACGCGTCCCCCTCTCCGGACGCCTGGACCCTGACCGGCCAGAAGCCCTGGTGCTCGCTGGCCGACCGGGTGAGCCACGCCCTGGTCACCGCCTGGGTCGACGACGAGCGACGCGGGCTCTTCGCCCTCGACCTGTCCAACCCCGGCGTGCAGCCCCTGGACGGCTTGCCCTGGGTCGCCCGGGGCCTCTCCCAGGTGCCCAGCACGGAGCTCGACCTGCAGGAGGTCCCGGTCATCCCGGTCGGTGAGCCCGGGTGGTACCTCGAGCGGCCCGGGTTCGCCTGGGGCGGCATCGGGGTGGCAGCCATCTGGTACGGCGGCGCGGTGGCCCTGGCCCGCCGGATGCGAGCTGCGTCGACGAGCCGGGAGCCTGACCAGGTCGCCCTCGCGCACCTCGGCGCGGTGGACGTCGCGCTCGCTCGCGCCCGTGCCGTCCTCGTCGATGCCGCGAGGGTGGTGGACGGCCCTCCCGCCGGTTCCGAGTCTGCGGGCCTCCTGGCGCTCCGGGTCCGTCAGGTCGTGGTGGACACGGCCGAGGAGGTCCTGGGTCGCTGTGGCCACGCGATCGGGCCGGCACCGCTCGCCCGCGAGGAGGAGCACGCTCGCCGCGTCGCCGACCTCTCGCTCTACGTCCGCCAGCACCATGCCGAGAGGGACGCAGCGGCTCTGGGCCGCGCCACCCTGAGCGCGGACGTGGAGGACCAGTGGTCCTGGTGGTGAGAGCCACGGTCCCTGCGTCGTTCACCCACGTGGGACCGGGGACCTCGGCCCAGACCTGGCGGCGGCACCGGGAGTGGGGGAGCGGCACACCCGTGACACTCGACGGTGTCTCCCGGCTGTTCGTGGTCGCCGCACACCCCGACGACGAGTCGCTCGGCGGGGGTGGCCTGATCGCGACCGCGGTGGACGCCGGCTTGGCGGTCGAGATCGTCTGCGCGACCGACGGGGAGGGCAGCCACCCGGACTCACCGACCCACCCGCCGGCGGCGCTGGCGGCGGTGCGGGCCGCCGAGGGATCGGCGGCGGCGGCGGCTCTCGGCGTCGACTCCGTGCACCGGCTCTCGCTCCCCGACGGAGACGTCGCAGCGCACCAGGAGACGCTCACCACGTTTCTCGTGTCGTTGGTCGGCGACGGTCGCGGCGCCGTGATCGTCGCCCCGTGGCGTGAGGACGGGCACCCCGACCACGAGGCCGCCGGTCGGGCCGCGTCCGCGGCGGCTCGGCGTACGGGCGCAGACCTGTGGGAGTACCCCGTCTGGTTCTGGCACTGGGCGGCCCCCGGTGACGCCCCGTGGGATCTGCTTCGTCCGCTGGCGCTCTCCGAGGACGCGGTGGCGGCCAAGCAACGGGCCATCGGGGCCCATCAGAGCCAGGTCTCGCCACTGTCGCCGCAGGGCGGGGACGAGGTCTTGCTGGCACCCGCCCTGCTCGAGCACTTCGAGACCGGGCCGGAGCACTATCTGGTGACGCCTTCCAACGAGGCGCACGACGGTTCTCTGGAGCGCCTCCACCAGGAGTCCGAGGACCCCTGGGGGGTGGGGTCGCGGTGGTACGAGCAGCGCAAGCGTGAGCTGGTGCTCGCGATGCTGCCGGCGGCTCGGTTCGGGCGCACGCTCGAGGTGGGGTGCTCCACCGGGGCTCTGGCCGAAGCCCTGGCCACCCGCTCCGACAGCGTCCTCGGCGTGGACAGCTCGGCCGCTGCGCTCGACGTGGCGCGTCGCAGGTTCGAGGGTCAGGACCGGGTGACGGTGAGCCGGCTCGACGTACCCCACGACTGGCCGGAGCAGACCTTCGACCTCGTGGTGGTCTCCGAGGTGGGGTACTTCATGAGTCCGGCCGAGCTGGAGCAGCTGGTGAGCCGGACCGTCGACTCGCTGGGCTCTCACGGGGTGTTGGTGCTCTGCCACTGGTGGCATCCCACGGAGGGGTGGGTGCTCGACGGCCCCGACGTCCACGCCGGATTTCTCGACGACCGGCTGCCTCGGGTGGCGGCCACCTATCGGGACCGCGACATCGAGATCCGCGTGCACGCGCACGGCGAGGACTGGCCGGACCCGTTGACATGAGCGGAGGCCTACCGATCGCCCTGGTCCACGTCGTCGTACCCGCACGTGACGAGGAGGCCTCCCTGCCGCGCCACCTCGACTCGCTGCGGGTGGCGGCCATCGAGGTGATGGCCCAGCTCGCCGAGATCGAGGTCAGGGTGACGGTGGTCCTGGACTCGTGCACCGACGCCTCCGCCCAGGTGCTCCGGCACCACGGCTGGGTCGAGGCCACCGAGATCTCGTCCGGCGTCGTCGGAGAGGTGCGTGCGATCGGGGTGCTGCGGGCGGCCATGCGGGCCGGCACCGTGGACCCGCGCTCACTCTGGATCGCCTGCACGGACGCGGACACGGTGGTGCCACCCCACTGGCTGGTCGAGCAGCTGGCGCTCGCGGCCCGGGGCTATGAGCTGGTGCTCGGCACGGTGGCCCCGGACACCGGGGACCTGCCCGTCGAGGTCTTCGAGGCCTGGGAGTCGCGCCACGTCCTGCGCGAAGGGCACACCCACGTGCACGGGGCCAACATGGGCTTCACGCTGACGGCGTACCTCAGCGTCGGCGGGTTCGACCCGGTGGTCAGTGGTGAGGACGTCGGGCTCGCCCACCGCCTGCAGGCCGCGGACGTCCGGTGGCACGCGACCACGAGAACCCAGGTCGTCACCTCCGGGCGACGGATAGGCCGGGTGACGGACGGCTTCTCGACATACCTCCAGGCGCTCAGTGCGCCAGGCCGTAGCCGGACCTCGAAGTCGTCCTCAGCGGTAGCGGAAGCCGTCCATGAACCGACGGAAGAGCCCACCCCTGACGGGGAGGGCCGGGGCGGGTGGCGGCGCCGTGGATCGCTGCGTGGCGATGGGCTGGTCGTAGTCGGTGCGCACGATCGCATCGATGATCTGCTCCTCGGTGAAGCTGTCCGACCCCTCGATCTCGGGGACGAACCCCACCAGCATGCCGTTGCGCATCACCTGCGCCTCCAGGGAGGCGGTGCCGTCGGAGTCCCAGATGGCTTCGCGACCGTCCGGCAGCCGGATCGTCACTCCGACCTGGGTGGTTCCCACCAGCGCGAGGTCGGCGTTCGTGCCGCGCTCACGCAGGGCGTCGACCACGCGGCGTGCTTTGTTCTCCTCCATGCTGCTCGAGCGTACCCACCCGGGTGCAGCGCCTCAGGCGTGGAGCTTCTCGTCGAAGAAGGCGAGAACGCGGTCGACGCCCTCCTGCTGGCGGTGCTCGGTGACGGTCGAGTGCCGGCGCCCCTCGAACTCGACCTTGATGAACGCGTCGCCGAGCTCGTGGGTGAGGGTCTCGAAGCGCTTGCCGACCGCGAGGTCCTGCTTGAAGCGCAGGCCCAGGACCTGGCAGCCACCGGCGGCCCGCGCCTTCACGGCCGCGAGGTCACCCGGACTGAGGTTGAGGTCCCTTGACCGTGACGGGCTCACCGCGAACGGAGCCGACGGCTGGGCGAGCACCGGCGCCACGACGGAGGTGTCGACCATCATCGCCAGTGCGAAGCCGCCGGTGAAGCACATGCCGATGGCGCCGACCCCGGGACCGCCCACGTCGTCGTGGAGCTCGCGCGCCAGGCTGCGCAGCCACCCGGCCACGGGGGTCGTGACGCCGGTGGCCAGCTTCGTGAACTCGTTGCTGACGCAGACGCGCCCGACGACCTTGGCGGTGTCGAGGGGAGTGGCCGGCGCTTCGGGGGTGCCGAACAGGTGCGGCATGACGACCGTGTAGCCCGCCTCCACGTCCTCCTCGCCGAACCCGATCACCGACGGCGTCATCCCCGGGATCTCGTGGATGACGATCACGCCGGGGCCGCTCCCCTTGCGGTAGGTCGGGTGGCTGACGCCACCGAAGGAGTGTTCGCCGGGGGTCCAGCTGTCGAGGAGAGTCATGCCGGTGATCCTGCCACCGGGTGGTGCGGTTCGCTGTGGAAGGCTACGGAGGTGAAGGCCTTCCGCTGCAGGATCTGCGACAACCCGCTCCACTTCGAGAACTCCGTGTGCGTGCACTGCGGCTCCCGTCTCGGCTTCTCCCGCGAGGAGCGCACGATCGTCCCGGTCGACGCGCACGGGAAGTACTTCGACAACCTCGGCGAGCAGTGGCAGGTGTGCCGCAACCTCGCCCTGTCGGGGTGCACGTGGCTCACCCAGGTCGAGGGTGGCCAGTGCTTCAGCTGCAGCCTGACCCGCACACGTCCCAACGACGAGGACGCTAGGGGGCTGGCCAACTTCCCGGCCGCCGAGCGCGCCAAGCGACACCTGGTCTTCGAGCTCGACACCCTCGGGTTCCCTGTGGTGAGCAAGCACATGGACCCCGAGAACGGGCTGGCCTTCGACCTGCTGAGCAGTGTCGAGAAGAATGTCGTCATCGGCCACGCCAACGGCCTGATCACGATCGACCTCGCCGAGAGCGAGGCCGCCCACCGGATGAAGGTGCGCGAGAACCTCGGCGAGCCCTACCGCACGATGCTGGGGCACTTCCGCCACGAGGTCGGCCACTACTACGAGTGGCAGCTGGTGCGCGACGACGCGCTCCTCAAGGAGTGCCGTGAGCTCTTCGGGGACGACACGTTGGACTACCCGGCGGAGATCAACCGGCACTACGCCGAAGGCCCCCCGGCAGGCTGGGAGTCGTCGTACATCTCCAGCTACGCGACCATGCACCCCTTCGAGGACTTCGCAGAGAGCTGGGCGCACTACCTGCACATCTGCGACACGATCCAGACCGCGTCGGAGTACGGCCTGGCCACCGTCGGCACGGTCTCTTCCTTCTCCAGCTTCAGCGACGTCGTCGTCGGCATCTGGGTGCCGCTCAGCGTCGCCCTGAACATGATCAACCAGAGCATGGGTCACGAGGATCTCTACCCGTTCGTCATTCCCAAGGGCGTGCTCGACAAGCTCGACTTCGTCGCCTCACTCGCCGGGGCTGCATAGGTCCCAGGCCGGTGTCAGGACGCAGTTGGCCTGACTGGTATGACTTCATCCATGGCTTCCCCGACCTCTGGGCCTTCCCCTGACGTGCCCGACGCACCGGGGCCGGACGCGCGCGAGACATGGCCCAGCCGTGAGCTGATCGCCTCCTTCCTCGGGACCGGCCTCGACTTCGAGCTCCGCCTCGGCGAGCACACCCCCATCCCGGTTGATGATCCGGGGGCGGCGGAGGACGCCCGCCGGTTCCGCGACGTGCTCGGCATGTTCGCCACCGGCGTCACCGTCGTCACCTCGATGTCCGGTCACGAACCCGTGGGCATGACCTGCCAGTCGTTCTCGAGCGTCTCGCTCGACCCGCCCCTGGTGATGTTCTGTCCGGCCAGGACCTCGCGGGCGTGGCCGCTGATGCGCGAGGCCGGGTTCTTCTGCGTCAACTTCCTCTCCGCCGACCAGCAGCACATCTCCAACGGGATGGCGAGCAAGGGGGCGGAGAAGTTCCACGGGGTCGGCTGGAAGCCTGCCTCCACCGGTGCGCCGCTGATCGACGGTGTCCTGGGCTACGTCGACTGCACGATCGACCGCGTCCACGAGGCCGGCGACCACTACATCGTGGTCGGACGGGTCAAGGAGCTCGACATCGGCGATGGTCGCACCGACGCCGGAGCCTCTGCCGTCCCGCTCCTGTTCCACCGCGGCGCCTACACGCAGCCGGAGTGAGTCCCCTCCGCGGCTGGCCCGTCTGAGCCCTGTGGACAGTCGTTCGACGCATCCCCTGCGCCGGGCCACCCTGTCGGGATGGACGACACCCTGCCGCTGAACCCGCTTGCCGCGCTCCTTCCACTCGACCGGCCGTTCACTCCGGCGATGGCGCGAACCGTCGGCGTCTCACGCTCATCGCTGGAACGGATGGTGCGGGACGGATCCGTGCGCCGTCTGGTGCGAGGGGCCTACGTCGCGAGCACGGCGCCGGCCAGCCGTGCCACGCGTGCAGCCGCCGTCGCCCTGGTCGTCGGAAGAGAGGCCATCGTCGTCGACCGCAGCGCAGCCTGGGTGCACGGGGTCGATCTGGTGGCTACGGTCCCGCAGTCCGTGCGAAGACTGGAGGTCCTCTCTCCGGGCCGCTCACCCCATGGGGGGCTGGGGAGCCGACGCCAGCTGGTGGGTCGCGACGTGCAACGGATCGAGGGGCTCCGGTTGACCACCTCGCTGCGCACGGCTCTCGACCTCGGTCGGCTGCTGCCTCCAGACCTGGCATTGGGGGCCATGGACCGGCTGCTTGCCGGTGGGGAGTTCACGCACGTGCAGCTCCTGGCCGAGGTGCCGCGCTTCGCCGCCGTTCGTGGGGTCGGGCAGCTCCGCGCCCTGGTGGCGCAGGTCGACGCGCGCTCATGCGGCCTCGCCGAGTCGACCCTGCGGCTGCGCTGGCACGAGGCCAACCTCCCCACGGCGGTCCCGGGGATGCACGTCTGCGCCTCGGGTCGTCTCGTGCGCCTCACCATCGGCGTCGAACGCCGGCAGTTCGGCGCCGTACTCGCCCACCAGGTGTCCGCGGCCGACCTCGTGGCTCTCGAAGGAGCCGGCTGGCGAGTGGTGGTGCTCAGTGAGGAGCGGGTGCTCCACAGCGACCCCCTGCTGTGGACCCACCACCTCGAACGTGAGTTCCACCAGCACCTGCTCGCCCAGGTCGAGTCCGACACGGGCTGACCCAGCGGCCTCCGCGGGGCCCTACAGTGGGCGACGTGGACCAACCAACGGTGGACGAGAAGAACTGGCCGACGACGTGCTCCGAGTGCGGCACGCGTCTCCAGCACGCAGTGATCGACTTCGACACGACCAACGAGAAGCGCGCGGAGCTCAACCCGGGGGAGATGGCGGCCGTCGACTACTGCCCGAACCCGGAGTGCCCGACCCACCTGGAGGACTGAGGCCTTCCTCGGGCCCCTTCCTCGGGCCCCTTCCTCGGGCCGCTCGGCTCGCTGCCTCAGCCGAGGGCGCTGATCGCCTCGTGCATGCTCAGCGTCCGGTGAGCCGAGTCGACGTGGAGGTTCTCGATCATCCGGCCGTGGTAGGTGACGACGCCGGTCCCGCGGCCGTCCTCCCAGGCCTGCAGGATGCCCCGGGCGTCCTCGACGGCGGAGGGTGAGGGAGCGAAGGCCTCGTTGGCGCCCTCGACCTGCCCGGGATGGATCAGGGTCTTGCCGTCGAACCCCATCTCGCGGCCCTGCTGGCACTCGGCGAGAAACCCCTCGGTGTTCTTCACGTCGTTGTAGACGCCGTCGAGGATCGCCTTGCCGGTGGCGCGGGCGGCCAGGAGCGCGAGCGAGAGCCCGGTCAGGATGGGCTGACGGCCGGGGACGTGCTCGGCGTACAGCTCCTTGACAAGGTCGTTGGTGCCCATCACCAGGACGGTGAGTCGGTCGGAGGCAGCGGCGATCTCCTCGGCGTGCAGCATGGCGTACGGCGTCTCGACCATCGCCCAGAGCTTGGTGTGCTCGGGGGCGTCGTGGCCGCCCATGGTTTCGACCAGCTGCAGCACGGCGTCCGCCGAGCTGACCTTCGGCACCACGATGGCGTCCGGACCGGCGGCGCAGGCGGCCGCCATGTCGTCCAGGTGCCACTCGGTGTCGGCGGCGTTGATCCGGATGGTCAGCTCCCGGCCGCCGTACTCCCCCGAGGCGGCAGCGGCGCAGGCGGCATCGCGGGCGGCGACCTTGGCGTCGGGGGCGACGGCGTCCTCGAGGTCGAGGATCAGGCCGTCGCACGCGATCGACTTCGCCTTCTCCAGGGCCCGCTCGTTGGAGGAGGGCATGTAGAGCACCGACCGGCGAGGGCGGAAGGCGTCGGCGGAGGGCTTCATCAGGAGTCCTCCCCAGCCGCTGGGATCGCGTCGTACTGCTTCTTCAGCTCGGGGTCGATGTCGGCGAGCTCATCGGCCAGCGCGACCATCACCTTGCACTGC
>JBKJON010000445.1:0-11820 GCA_046595715.1 Marmoricola sp. | reverse complement strand
GTGCCGAGGGCGGCGTCCTCGGCGTGCTGTGCGCCGGGATCGGGTCGATCCAGGTCAACGAGGCGATCAAGGTCATCGCCGGGATCGGCGACCCGGCCGTCGGCAAGCTCGTCATCTACGACGCCCTCGAGCTGGAGTGGCGCAAGCTGAAGGTCCGCAAGGACCCCAACTGCGCCCTGTGCGGTGAGCACGCGACGGTCACCGGGCTGATCGACTACGACGCCTTCTGCGGGGCGATCTCGGAGGAGGCCTCCGAGGCCGCCGCCGGCTCCACGATCTCTGTGACGACCCTGGAGCACATGCTCAAGGAGCGCGAGGAGGGCATCCGCGACTTCACCCTCGTCGACGTCCGCGAACAGAACGAGTTCGAGATCAACCGGATCCCCGGATCGGTGCTGATCCCCAAGGGCGAGTTCCTCAACGGCAACGCCTTCGAGCAGCTCTCGCAGGACAAGCCGGTCGTGCTGCACTGCAAGTCGGGTGTGCGTTCCGCCGAGGCTCTTGCCGTCCTCAAGGGCGCGGGCTACGACGACGCGGTGCACGTCGGTGGCGGTGTGGTGGCCTGGGTCAACCAGGTCGACCCCTCGCAGCCGTCGTACTGACCAGCTGACCGAGGCGGACTTCCGGACCGGGAGGTGCCTTTCGGGCTCGGAGGCGTAACCCGGGCAGATCTGTGGCGTTGAGCAGCTGTTCGTGCTCACCACGCCCTGATCGAAAGGCACCCCTCGATGCGCCTCTCACGTGCTCTCCTCACGACCGCGGCCTCGGCCCTGGTCGCCGCTGCCAGCCTGACGGCCTCCACCGGATCCGCTGAGGCCGCACCCTCGTGGGCGCCGGCCGACACAGCCGTGATCCACCCCGGCACGATGATGTACACCGGCGGCGCCCAGTGCACCGCGAACTTCGTCTACACCGACAGCGCCGGCAACGTCTACGTCGGGTACGCCGCGCACTGTGCAGGCAAGGGCGCGGCCACCGACACGAACGGGTGCGACCAGGCCTCGGTGCCGCTCGGCACCCGGGTGACCTTCACCAACGACGGCAACCTGGCCTCCGAGGGCACCCCCGTCGGTCACGGCACGCTGGCCTACAGCTCCTGGATCACCGAGAACCAGATCGGCACCACGGACGCCAACACCTGTGCCTACAACGACCTGGCCCTGGTCAAGGTCGATGCCGGCGACCTCTTCAAGGTCAACCCCTCGGTGCCCTTCTGGGGCGGACCGACGGGCATCGACGACGACGGCACCCAGGCAGGCGACCGGGTGTGGACCTACGGCAACTCCAGCCTGCGGGCCGGGTTGGAGCCGCTGTCCCCCCACACGGGCGTGAGCCTGGGTGACGACGCCGCCGACGGTGGCTGGACCCACCCGCTCTACACCGTCAGCCCGGGCGTCCCCGGGGACTCGGGGTCGGGCTTCATGACCGCTGACGGCAAGGCCGTCGGCACGCTGTCGACCCTGGGTCTCGCGCCGCTGCCCGCCTCGAACAACATCGGCGACCTGGCCAAGGAGCTCGCGTTCGCGAACGCGCACTCGGGTCTGGCCGGGCTGACCCTGGCGCTCGGCACCGAGGCGTTCGACCCGATCCTCTGACGCTCTCGACGGGTACCGCAGGAGATGAACGCGACGCCCCACCCTCGCCAGCGAGCGTGGGGCGTCGTCCTGCGATCATCGACGGCGTGGAGTTCGAGGAGTTCGTCGAGCCGGTGCTCGTCGTGGTGGAGCAGGTCCCGCCGGGCCGGGTGACGACGTACGGCACCATCGCCGAGCACGTCGGTGGCTCCGGGCCGCGACGGGTGGGCCGGGTGATGTCGCTGTTCGGCGGTTCGGTGCCCTGGTGGCGCGTCGTACGCGCGGACGGGTCGTTGCCGCCCAGCCATGACGACGAGGCGCGGGCGCACTACCTCGACGAGGGCACGCCGCTGCGTCCCTCGGGTCGGATCGACATGCCGCGGGCCTTCTGGCACCCGTGACCCGCTGCGTCCGTGAGACCTACCGTTCCGGCTTGTCGGTGCCAGGAGTTTGGGTAGCAGGGTGAGAGACGGCGAACGGGTGACGCGCTACGCGCTCACCCCTTCCCAGACCGGGACGGTGCTGCCACCCGCGCTAGACGACTCCCAGCAGGCGGTCGTCGACCACCCGGGCGGGCCGCTGCTGGTCCTGGCCGGTCCCGGCACCGGCAAGACCACGACCCTGGTCGAGGCGATCGCCGACCGGGTCGAGAACCGTGGGGCCTCGCCGGAGTCCGTGCTGGCGCTCACCTTCAGCCGCAAGGCTGCCGAGCAGCTGCGCGACCGCGTCACCGCGAGACTGGGACGCACCACCTCGACGACCATGTGCTCGACCTTCCACTCCTTCGCCTACGGGCTGATCCGCCAGTACTCACCGCCTGAGCTGTACGCCGGTCCGCTGAGGCTCCTCAGTGCCCCCGAGCAGGACGTCGTGCTGCGTGAGCTGCTGGTGGAGACTCCCGAGTCGGTCATCTGGCCGGACTCGCTGCGCAGCGCGCTGGAGACCCGGGGTTTTGCACGCGAGGTGCACGCCGTCCTCAGCCGGGCCCGTGAGAAGGGGCTGGACGGGGAGGACCTGACCGCGCTGGGCCTCGCCCACGACCAGCCCCAGCTCGTGGCTGCCGGCCGCTTCCTCGACCAGTACCTCACGGTCCTCGACGACCTCGGCGCCACCGACTACTCCGACCTCATCCGTCGGGCCACGCTCGAGGCCCAGGCCCACCGGAACGAGCTCCGCAGCCGGTTCAGCCACGTCTTCGTGGACGAGTACCAGGACACCGACCCCGGCCAGGTGGCGCTGCTGCGAGCACTCGCGGGGGACGGCCGCAACCTGACCGTGGTCGGTGACCCGCACCAGTCCATCTATGCCTTCCGCGGTGCCGAGGTCCGCGGGATCCTCGACTTCCCCCGCGACTTCCCGCAGTCCGGGGGTGGCCCTGCCGACGTGCTGGCGCTCGGCACCACCCGCCGCTTCGGCCACCGGCTGCTGGCCGGCACCCAGCGGATCGCGCGCCGGTTGCCGCTGCCCGGAGTCCTGCCACCGGAAGCCAAGGAGCCGTTCCTGCGCCCCCGGGCCGACAGCGCCCACGGCCCTGGCCGGCTCGAGGTGATCACCTTCGACACCGAGCGGGCCGAGGCGGAGCACCTCGCCGACCTCCTGCGTCGTGCCCACCTCGAGGACGGCATCGGCTGGGACGAGATGGCAGTGCTCGTCAGGTCCGGCCGGAGCTCGATCCCCGGACTGCGTCGCTCCCTCGGCGCTGCCGGGGTCCCGGTCGAGGTGGCCAGTGACGACCTGCCGTTGGTGCGGGACCCCTCCGTGCGGCCGTTGCTCGACGCGCTGCGTGCCGCCCTGAACCTCGACAACGAGGATCCTGACGATGTGGAGTTCCTCGACCCCGGGAGGATCGAGGCGTTGCTGATGAGCCCGCTCGTCGGGCTCGATGCCGGCGACGTACGCCGCCTCGCACGTGCACTGCGGGCCCGCGAGAAGCTCGCCCTCCACGATCCCGGTGACGAGCAGACCCGGCCCCCGCGGTCCTCGCGCGAGCTGCTGCGCCAGGCTGTCGTCGAGCCGGTGTTCCTGGAAGGTCTCGGCGGCCCGGAGGTGGAGCGCGCCCGTGCCCTGCATGTCCTTCTCCTGGGGGCTCGTCGACAGCTCGACGAGGGAGCAGGGGTCGAGGAGGTCCTCTGGACCCTGTGGTCCGGGACCGCGTGGCCACGACGGCTCCGACGTTCGGTGGAGAGCGGTGGCGGGGCAGCACGCCGGGCCAACCGTGACCTGGACTCGATCGTCGCCCTCTTCGCCGCGGCAGCGCGGGCCGAGGAGCAGCGGGACCACCTCGGTGCGCGCGCCTTCGTGGCGATGCTGGTGGCCCAGGAGCTCCCGTCCGACACGCTGGCCGAACAGGGTGTCCGGGGTGCGTCCGTCCGGCTGCTGACGGCCCACCGGTCCAAGGGGCTGGAGTGGCGTCTGGTCGTGGTGGCCCACGTCCAGGCCCAGGGCTGGCCCGACCTGCGCCGTCGGAGCACCCTGTTGCAGGCTGACCGCATCGGTGTGGACGGACTGGTGGAGCCGACCACGAGCCGGGAGCTCCTCGTGGAGGAACGCCGGCTGTTCTACGTCGCCTGCACGCGGGCCCGGGAGCGGCTCGTGGTCACGGCGGTCTCGTCGCCGGAGGACGACGGGGACCAGCCCTCACGCTTCCTCGACGAGCTCGAGCTCCCGCCACGCCGGATCGTGGGCCGTCCACCCCGACCCCTCTCGATGGCCGGCCTCGTGAGCGAGCTCCGCCGCTGTGTGACTGATCCCGAGACGGCTCCCGCGCTGCGCCGGGCGGCGGCCACCAGGCTTGCCCGGCTGGCCCGCGAGCAGACGGCCGGGCACCGGCTCGTGCCGCAGGCCGATCCCGGCAGCTGGTGGGGAACACGGGGGCTCAGCCTCTCCGAGCAGGCCGTGCGTGAACCGTCCCGACCGGTCCCCATCTCCGCGAGCGTGCTCGAGTCCATGGCCGTGTGCCCGACCCAGTGGTTCCTCGAACGCGAGGCCGGCGGCACCCAACGCGTGCACCAGTCGGCCAACCTGGGACAGCTGCTGCACGCCCTGGCGGACCGTGTGGCCAAGGGGGAGATCACCGCAGGACCCGACGACGTCGACGTGCTGATGGAGCAGGTCGCCCTCGTCTGGGACCGACTGGAGTTCCGCACGCCCTGGTCGCGGCTGCGCGAGCACGACCGGGTCCGATCAGCGCTGGGACGCTTCTTGAGGTGGCACTACTCGAACCGGAGAGTGCTGCTCGGGACCGAGCAGCACTTCGCGACCGAGGTGCTGCTAGAAGACGGGGAAAGGATCCGGATCAGCGGCTACGCCGACCGCGTGGAGCTCGACGCCGAGGGGCGCGTCGTGGTCGTGGACCTGAAGACGGGCCGCAGCGTTCCGACGACCTCTTCGGTCGCCGGGCACCGCCAGCTCTCCCTCTACCAGTACGCCGTCGACCACGGTGCCGTCCCCGGCCCGGTGGCTGACCAGCCCGTCGAGAGCGGCGGGGCCGAGCTGGTCCAGCTGGGACGTCTCGACGACTCCACCGACGCGCTCGTGCAGCCACAGGCCGTCCACCCCGAGGACGGGCCGCACCGCGACGTGCTCCGCCTCGAGCTGGCGCGCGCGGCGGCGTACCTGCGGGCCGAGAGCTTCCCGGCGACACCGGGAACGCACTGCAAGGACTGCGCGTTCGTCTCCATCTGCCCGGCGCGCAGTGCTGGGGCGGTGCTCTCCCAGTGAGGAGGATCGACTCTCCGGCAGACCTGCGCGCTGTGATGAAGGCCGACTACGAGGTCAGTCCGCAGCAGTGGGACGCGATCTCGGCACCGCTGTCCCCAGCGGTCGTGATCGCCGGAGCCGGTTCGGGCAAGACCACCCTGATGGCCGCGCGCGTGGTCTACCTCGTGGTCACCGGACAGGTCCGGCCGGACGAGGTCCTCGGCCTGACCTTCACCACCAAGGCTGCCAGCGAGCTGCGCGCCCGGATCAAGGACGCGCTCACCACTGCAGGCGTGCTCGGCCTCGAGGTCGTCACACCACCCGGCGCCGACGAGGACCCCGACGACGAGCTCGAGCCCACGGTCGTCACCTACAACGCCTACGCCGCGAACCTGCTCACCGAGCACGGCCTGCGCATCGGGCACGAACCCGACACCCGGGTGATCACCAACGCCTCGCGCTTCCAGCTCGGCGCGCGCGCCGTCGAGCGCTACACCGGGGACATCCATGTGCTCTCCGACCACCCGCCCACGGTCATCCAGAATCTCTTGGCGCTCGACGGCGCCATGACCGAGCACCTTGTGGGCCCGGACGAGGTGCTCGCCTTCGACGCCGCCGCGCGACCCAGGTTCCAGCAGGCCCTCGAGGACGAGGCCGCGGGAAAGAACCGGACCACCTACAAGGAGGGACCCGCCAAGGCGCTCTCCGCGCTGGATCGTCGTGCCGACCTGATGGGACTCGTCCGTGCCTACCGGCGGCTCAAGTCGGACCTGGGACTGATGGACTTCGCCGACCAGATCGCCCTCGCGGCGCGCCTGGCCACGGCCCAGCCGGAGGTGGGGGCTCTGGAGCGGACGAAGTTCAAGGTCGTGATGCTGGACGAGTACCAGGACACGTCGGTCGCGCAGGCGCAGATGTTGTCCCGCCTCTTCTCCGGGGCGTCGGTCGCGGTGGGTCGCGGGCACGCCGTCACGGCGGTCGGTGACCCCAACCAGGCCATCTACGGCTGGCGAGGTGCCTCGGTGTCCAACATCTTGAACTTCGCGGGCACCTTCCCCGCCGCCGTCGGCAGTGTCCCGGTGCTGCCACTCACCGTGAACCGTCGCTCCGACCATCGCATCCTCGCCGTGGCCAACCGGCTGGCGTCCCCGCTCTACGCCCAGCTTCTCGAGGTGTCTCCGCTGAGCGCCGCCACGCAGGTGCCCGGTGACGTGACGACCGAGGTGTTCGAAACGGCCGACGACGAGCTGACCTGGTTGGCGGACGAGGTGCGGGCCGTGCACACCGGCAGCTGGTCGGACATCGGGGTCCTCACTCGTGACAACAGCACGGCCGAGGCGGTCTTCGACGCCCTCACCGGTGAAGGGGTGCCGGTCGAGATCGTGGGCCTCTCCGGTCTGCTGAGGTTGCCGGAGGTGGCCGAGGTCGTCGCGGTGCTGACCCTGCTGCACGACGTGACCGCCAACCCCGCCGTCCTCACGCTGCTCGCCGGCCCACGCTGGGCCATCGGCCCGCGTGACCTCAAGCTGCTCGGCGAGCGGGCAGGCGAGATCGCGGGTCGACGGGGGCAGTCGGAGGACCGCGGATCCATCGCCGAGGAGCTCACCGCGATCGCCGACGGGATCGACCCGGCTGAGACGGCGGCCCTGAGCGACGCGCTCGACGACCCTGGCGAGGCCGCCTACTCCGACCAGGCGCGGGAGCGCTTCGCGCTGCTCTCGGCCGAGCTGCGGGCCCTTCGCACCTCGGTGGGTGAGCCGATCCTGGACGTCGTACGCCGCATCATCGACACCACGGGCATCGACGTCGAGCTGGCCTCCTCCACGAGTCCCGCCGCGGCTGCCCGCCGAGACAACCTGGACCTGTTCCTCAAGGCGGTGGCGGAGTTCCAGGCGGTCGACGGAGACGTCACGCTCCCGGCCCTGCTCGCCTACCTCACCGCGGAGGATGACCAGGGCAACGGGCTGGACGTGGCCACGCCCACCGAGGCCGACTCGGTCAAGCTGCTGACCGTGCACCGGTCCAAGGGCCTGGAGTGGGACTCGGTCTTCCTCGTCGGCGTCTGCGACACGAAGTTCCCCTCCAACCGCTCGCGCACCCTGTGGACGTCGTCCCCCGCCGTGCTCCCGGCCCCCCTGCGAGGGGACGCCGCCGACCAGCCGCAGCTGCGTGGTCACGACAAGGCCGCGCTCGACCAGTTCCGGGCCGACACCCGTGAGCACGACTCGGAGGAGGAGCTGCGGCTGGGCTACGTCGCGTTCACCCGCGCCGCCCATCGACTCTCGGTGACCTCCTACCTGTGGTCGCAGCGCAAGACCCCGTTCGGGCCGTCCAGCTACCAGGCGCTGGTGCGGGCCCAGCTCGAGGAGTGGGGGGAGGACGTCAGCTGGATGGACAAGCCGCAGAAGGGCGATCCCAACCCCTACGACGGGGTGGATGTCTCGCGCCCGTGGCCGGCGACGGCCCGCGGGCACGAGGCCGGTCTGCGCGTCGCGGCCGCCGAGCTGGTCAACCGTGCCGACCCGCACCTCCCTGACGAGGACCTCGACATGCTCGAGACCGCGCGGGTCGCCGAGTGGGACGAGGAGCTCGAACGCCTTCTGGTCGAGGCCCGCTCCGACCGCGCCTCCCGGGTGGCGGTGCCGATGCCCACGAGCCTCTCGGCGACGTCGATGTCCCGGCTGCGCTCGGACCCCGAGCAGTTCGCACGCGAGCTGGCCCGCCCGATGCCGCGCAGGCCTTCGCCCGCGGCGCGGTTCGGGACCCGGTTCCATGCCTGGGTGGAGGCGCGGTTCGGCCAGCAGTCCCTGCTCGACCCCGACGAGCTGCCGGGCCGGATGGATGTCGGCATCGACGACGAGGACGACCTGCAGGCCCTGATCTCGACCTTCGAGGCGGGTCCCTACGCCGACCGGGTGCCCCACGCGGTCGAGGCGCCCTTCGCCCTGGTGCTGGCGGGCCAGCTCGTCCGCGGCCGCATCGACGCGGTGTACGCCGAGCCGGACGATCGCTGGCTGGTCGTCGACTGGAAGACCAGCACCCGGCAGGACGCCGACGCACTCCAGCTCGCGATCTACCGGCTCGCCTGGGCCGAGCTGATGAGCGTCCCGGTCGACCAGGTCCGGGGTGTCTTCCACTACGTGCGGTCCGGGGAGACGGTCGAACCGGCCGAGGTGGCCGGTCGTCAGGAGCTGGAAGAGATTCTGAGGACGTCCGAGGAACAGTGACGGTCACGCAGTGGCCGGGCTGGAGCCCGACGGGGGTCCGTGCGTGGTGCGCCCGGAGGTGATCAGGTCGTGCCGGCGCCGAGGGCGGCCGCCAGGGCGATCTCGACCATCGGGCCGAAGGTCTGCTCGCGCTCGCGCGAGGTGGTCTGCTCGCCGGTGACGATGTGGTCGCTGACCGTGCACACCGCCAGCGCCTGCCGGCTGTAGGAGGCCGCGAGGGTGTAGAGCGCGCACGCCTCCATCTCCACGGCGAGCACGCCGTGCGCGACCATCGGTTCCATCAGCTCGGGCCGGGGGTTGTAGAAGGTGTCGCCCGAGAAGATCAGCCCGACGTGGACGTTGACGTCGTCCCTCGCGCTGGCGACGTCGTGGGCCGCACGCAGCAGGGCGAAGTCGGCGACCGCGGCGTAGTCGAGGCCGTGGAAACGCAGCCGGTTCATCGAGGAGTCCGTGCAGGCACCAGAGGCGATCACGACGTCGCGCAGGGCGACCTTCTCGGTGAGGGCCCCGCAGGAGCCGACGCGCACGATGCGTCGTACGTCGTAGTCCTGGAACAGCTCGTGGACGTAGATCGACATCGAGGGCTGACCCATGCCGGACCCCTGCACCGACACCGGCTGGCCGCGCCAGGTGCCGGTGAAGCCGAGCATGCCCCGGGTCTCGGTGTAACAGGTCACGTCGTCCAGGAAGTTCTCCGCGATCCAGCGGGCCCGCAACGGGTCCCCGGGCAGCAGCACCGTGGGTGCGATCTGGCCAGGCCCGGCGCCGATGTGGGTGCTCATGGGCCAACACCCTAGGGCTAATGTCGCCGACATGGAGCCGACGAAACTGGAGCCCCTGGCCCTGCCGACGGAGGACGGGGGGTGGCTCCACTGGGTCACACAGCGCGGCTCGACCGGACTCAGCGACGCCGGGATCGAGGTCGCCGCGCTCAAGAGCGCTCCTGCCGGGGACGGCGCGATCCTGCAGGTGTGGAACGACCTCCAGATCGCGCTCTCGGGGGTGTTCTCGGTGAGCTCACTGATGAGCGCCGTGCACCCCGATGCGGGGGTGCAGGAGGCGGCGGAGTCCTTCGAGATCGAGGCCAGGACGTTCAGCACCGACCTCTATCTCGACACAGAGGTGTACGCCCAGCTGTCGTCCCTCGAGCCGACTGCCCTCGGCGAGGGGGCCTCCAGGGTGCTGGAGGACGCGCTGCGCAGCTTCCGCCGCTCCGGTGTCGACCGCGACGACAAGACGCGTGAGCGCCTGCGTGAGCTCGACCGCCGGGCGAGCGAGCTCTCTCAGACCTTCTCCCGTGGCATCCGTGACGGTCGGCTGACGACGTCGGTTCCGGCCACGGCGCTGGACGGGCTTCCCGAGGACTACGTGTCCGACCACCCCGCGGGCGAGGACGGCCAGGTCGAGATCAGCACCGACTACCCCGACACACTGCCGTTCCTGATCCACGCCCGGGACCCCGAGGTGCGCCGCGCCGTGGCGCGCTCCTTCCTCAACATCGGCTGGCCCGAGAACGGGCAGGTGCTGGCCGAGCTGCTCGAGGTGCGCGAGGAGAAGGCCCGGCTCCTGGGGTACGCCGACTGGCCGAGCTACGACGCCGAGGTGAAGATGATCGGCGAAGGGTCCCGGATCCCGGAGTTCATCGACGAGATCACCACCGCCTCGGAGGCGGCCGGCCGCCGCGAGATCGACGAGCTGCTCATCTACGCCGCTGCCGAGGGCGAGCACGTCATCGACTTCTCCAACTGGCGCCACTACGTCGAGGCCCTCAACCGAGACAGGTTCGGGGTCGACGCCCAGGAGGTGCGGCGCTACTTCGAGTTCGCCAAGGTGCGTCAGGGGCTGCTCGACGTCACGAGTCGTCTCTTCGGTCTCGTCTACACCCCGGTGGACGCGCCGACGTGGCACACCGAGGTGACGTCGTACGACGTGGCGCTGGCCGAGAACGGCGAGCGCCTGGGCCGGATCCACCTCGACCTGCACCCGCGATCGCGCAAGTACAACCACGCCGCCCAGTTCACCCTCGTCGCCGGTGTCCTCGACCGGCAGCTGCCCGAGGGCGTCCTGGTCTGCAACTTCTCGCGTGGCCTGATGGATCTCGACCACGTCGTGACGCTGTTCCACGAGTTCGGCCACCTGATGCACCACGTGCTCGCGGGCCGGCACGAGTGGGTGCGCTTCGCCGGTTTGGCGACCGAGTGGGACTTCGTCGAGGCGCCCTCGCAGATGCTCGAGGAGTGGGCCTGGAACCCCGACGTCCTGCGCACCTTCGCCACCGACGCGCAGGGCACCCCGATCCCGCAGGACCTCGTCGTCCGGATGCGGGCGGCCGAGGAGTTCGGCAAGGGCTTCCTGGCCCGCACCCAGATGGCGTACGCCGCGATCTCCTACTGGTTCCACCAGGAGCGCCCGTCCGACCTGACGGCAGGGCTGGAGGAGCTGATGGAGCGCTACAGCCTGCTGGCGCTGGTGCCCGACACCCACTTCCACACCGGCTTCGGCCACCTCGAGGGCTACACCTCGGCGTACTACACCTACATGTGGAGCCTGGTGATCGCGAAGGACCTGTTCTCCGCCTTCGACCCCGACGACCTGTTCGCGCCCGAGGTGGCCCACCGCTACCGGGACACGATCCTGGCGGCGGGCGGGTCCCGTGACGCGGCCGACCTGGTCGAGGACTTCCTCGGCCGCCCCTACGACAAGCGTGCCTTCACCACCTGGCTGGAGACACCCCCCGAGGAGAACCGATGAGTGGCCACCACCACGGCACCGACAACGATGAGACCCACCGGGTGGGGCGGGTGCTGCCGCACGTCGCGCTGTCGCAGCACGCCCACGACCGGCACGGTGAGCTTCGCAACGACGACGGCTGGCTAGACGAGCGCTGGGCCGACCCGTCGACCAGGGTGCTCGTCCTCTCCGGCACCCGGCTGCGGCCCGAGGACGGGCGGATCACCTGGGTCTCGCCGGACCGGGCGCCCGAGGGCCTGCGGGTGCTCCTCGGTGAGCGCGACGGTGTCCAGCACTTCGCGGTCATCGTCGACCCGGGCAAGGCGCCCGGCGACCGCGACGAGTGGGTGGTGCTACGCGCGATCGTGCAGACGCTCGCCGGTGACGATATCGTCGATGCCCCCCTGGTGCTGCACGCCGTCGGGCTCGCCGAGTGGCTCTGGTCGACGAAGTTCTGTCCCCGTTGCGGCGGACACCTCGAAGCGCGGCAGGCGGGCCACGTCCTGCGGTGCGACCGCTGCGGCAAGGACCAGTTCCCCCGCTCCGACCCGGCCGTGATCATGGTGGTCACCGACGGCGAGGCCCCCGAC
>JBKJON010000279.1:0-10557 GCA_046595715.1 Marmoricola sp. | reverse complement strand
GACCCGCGGGCCGAACCGGCCGGCACCCTGCGGGTGGGTGGGTTCGCCACCGCGATCCGCGCCTCCCTGATGCCGGTGGTCGCCGAGCTGGCGGAGAGCCACCCGGCCGTGCAGGTGCTGATCAACGAGTACGAACCGCTCGAGGCTTTCGCCCTCCTCGCCCACGACGACCTGGACCTGGCGCTGACCTACGACTACAACCTGGCGCCGGCCGCTCCGGACAGCACGCTCGCCGCGGTGCCGCTCTGGACGACCTCCTGGGGGCTCGGAGTGCCGGCGAACGCCTCCTCGGTCCCTGATCTCGCCCTCTGGTCCGAGCACCCCTGGATCGTCAACTCCCGCAACACCGCCGACGAGGACGCGGTGCGGACGCTGGCGTCCCTCGCCGGCTTCACACCGCGGATCAGCCACCAGATCGACAGTCTCGACCTCGTCGAGGACCTCATCCTCGCGGGCCTCGGTGTCGGCCTCCTCCCTCTCGGACGACCGACCATGGACGGCGTACGGGTCCTGGAGCTGGCGGACCCACCCGTCGTGATGACGACGTACGCCGTGACCCGGCTCGGCCGGGAGGACTGGGCACCGCTCCGGCTCCTGCTGGACCGTCTCGTCGCACAGGACCGGTCCGGCTGGGCGGACGGCTTCACGATCCCGGACTAGCCACTCCACTCCGCCCCCGGACGGCGCTCGCTCCGGGGCCTGCGTCTAGGCGAGGGTCTCCCGACCCGTCGACTGGTAGCCGGCGGAGGCCCAGCGTCTGAGGCCGACGTCGTCGACCTCGGCCACCAGGGCGTCGAGGACCTCCTGGGGAGCGGCGTGATGCGCGATTGCGTAGAGCTCGACCAGGGACATCCGCTTGCCCGCGGGCACCAGGCGAAGCGCGCGGGCCAGCGCCTCGAGCGACCCTTCTGGCGCAGCCTCGAGGAGCGCCTGCTTGTGCCCCGGAGCAGCCACGATGCCCGGATCCGACTCCTGGTCCGCCCCCTGGACCGACTTCTGGGCCGGCACCTCGCCGGAGCGCTGGACCGGGACCGGCGGCTGGAGAGGCAGCGGCTGGTCGATCCGCGTCCGGTCCTGCCGTTTCGCGACGACACCGTTCACCACCAGGGCGCCGAGCAGCAGCACGGCCAGACCGGGCAGGGCCCACTCGCCGTAGCTGTGCGGATCGTTGGCCTCGCAAGCCTGCCCGTCGCCGTCGGCGTCCAGCCCGTCGAGGTCGCCGGGGCGGCCCTCGAGGTAGGACTGGGCCGCGCCGCGAGACTTCAGGTCCGAGCAGTCGACGTCGGCCATGGCGGGCGCTGCCCCGATCACGACGAGACCGAGCACGGTCGCGCACAGCGTCAGCAGCAGCCGGATTCGGGGGGTTCGCACGGTCGATGGCCTCGCTTGATCCTGATGGCTGGTGACGTCTCGGACCTCGCACCAGATCACCTCTGCCTACCCGCGCGCGAACCCGACAAACTCCGCCGGCCAGCGACCCCTCGGAACTCCTCCCCTCTCCGCCCTCTATAGGCACGGATGCCCGATTTGTTCATGGCAAACGGCCCTCAGCTGGACTGGACCAGCTCCACGTCGAGCCAGCGGGCGAGGTCCCTGATCTCGCGATCGACCGCTGCCGTCATGGTCTTCCCGAACGGCACGTCCTGGTGCACCGCCGCGACCTCCAGCACCCCGGCCCTGCGGTCGGCCCGCGCGTCCAGCTTGCCGACCAACCGGTCGCCGTAGAGGATCGGGAGGGCGTAGTAGCCCCATCGCCGCTGGTCCACCGGTTTGTACATCTCCAGCACGTAGTCGAACTCGAACAGCTCCTCCATCCGCCTGCGGTCGGCGATCAGCCGGTCGAACGGCGACAACAGCGCCACGCGGCCGGCGAAGGGCTGGCCGAGCTGGGCGGGATCGACCCGCCACTGGCCACGGACCCCCACGACGACGGCGGGTTCTCCCGCCTCGCCCACGTCGACCGGCTCGAGCGGGAGCTTGGTCGCCTTGGCCCGCGCGATCCCGAGCGAGCCCAGTCGACGCTCATCGAGCAGCCGCCGCGCCTGCTCGAGGTCGGGGACCGGGTCGTCGGGGTAGATCCGGGAGGCGAGGTCCCACAGTCGGTCGCGACCGGTGCCACCCGCGGCCGCGACCTCGCCGCGCTGGACGAGCCGGTCCAGCATCATCCGGAGGTTGCGGTTGTTGTTCCAGCCGCTGGAGCGCCAGGGCACCAGGCAGGTGTCCGGCAGCTCGCTCGCCGGCAGCGGGCCGTCGGTGCGGAGCAGCTCGAGGATGTCGCGGCGGCAGTCGTTGTTGGCCCGCACCCAGTCGCGCGCCCCCTCCTGCCACCCTGACTGCTGGCCGGAGCCGGGCCACGCGGCCATCTCGGCCATCTCGGCCCGGAACAAGGCGAGGTCCTCGGGCACCCGCAGGGTCTGGTTCAGCTCGATCAGTCGCTGCTCGTCGACCGCGTCCCACAGCTCCCGAGCGGAGTACGACGACCCCAGCCGGCTCCACACCACCAGCTCCGCACTGGGCGCGATGGCGCTGGTCGGCTCGACCTGGAGCAGGGAGAGCCGTCGGACGGTCTCGACCAGGTCGGTCGGTCGCTCCCGGGTGAGGAGCTGTGCCCGCACCGCGATGCGACGGGCCTCGGTGCGGCTGAGCTCGTGGACACCTGCCATGCCGCGAGCGTAGAGCCGGGCACCGACGGGGCGGGAGGCTCAGACCTCGATGGGCACCCGGACGACGTGGAACGGCGCGGGCCCGCGCCACCAGAACACCTCATCGTCGGGCTCGAGATCCACGGGCTACTCGCCGAGGTAGCGGTCGAGGAAGGAGTTGCCGAACTTCCTCCCCGGGTCGAGCTCGTCGCGGAGCGCGGCGAAGTCGGCCAGCCTCGGGTGCACCGCTCGCAGGCCGTCGGCATCCAGGGTGAAGCACTTCCCCCAGTGCGGGCGGGCGGAGAAGGGCTGGAGGGCCGCCTCGACGATGGGCAGCACCCCGTAGACGCCGGGCTCGTCCAGCAACCAGGTGAAGTGGAAGGCGACGGTGTCCTCTCCGTAGGCGCCACTGAGCCAGAGGTGGTCCGCCGTGACGGTGCGGATCTCGCCGACCTGCAGCAGCTCGGCGAACCCCGGGCCCGAGTCGCGCAGCGCGGCGATCGCTGCTGGGGCGTGGCGGCGTGGCACGAAGTACTCGCTCTGCAGCTCGGCTCCCCGGCTGGGGCTGAACTCCATCCGGAAGTGCGGCAACCGCTCGTGCCAGGGCCCCGGCTCGCCCAGCTGAGCGGTCAGCCCCTCCTCCGGGGCACCGCGGAGCATGTGCGTGGTGGCCACCGCCGGCGACAGGCCCCGCAGGGCCAAGACTTCCAGCGGGTCGACGAAGCCCTCCCCATCGGAAACCATCCGGGACTTCGCCCACACCTGGTTGGGCTCGGGTCGCAGCCAGTCGGTGAAGACGCTGACGCTGTAGGCGCTGCTCATGATCTCCTCGAACCGGCCGATCAGGTCGCCCCACCCGAGCCCCAGGTGCACGTCCTGCCGGACCTCGAAGGTGGGCTCGATGTCGAGAGTGAGGTGCGTGACCACTCCCAGCGCGCCGAGCGAGACGACGTGACCCTCGAACCCCGGATCACCTCGACGGACGGTGCGCGACCGGCCGCCGGCGCCCACGAGCTCCACCACCCGCACGGAGCTGGCCAGGGAGCCGACCGTGTCACCGGAACCGTGCGTGCCGGTGGCGACGGCACCGGCGACCGTGATGTGCGGCAGCGACGCCATGCCGCCCAGCGCATGGCCGGCGCGGTGCAGCTCGGTGGCGAGGTGCGCGTAGGTGACGCCGCCCGAGACACGTACGGCGCTGGCGCCCGCATCGATCTCGATCTCGGCCGGGAGGCTCTCCAGGGAGACCAGGGATCCAGCGGTGTCGGCGAGGTCGGTGAAGGAGTGCCGTGAGCCCAGCGCCCGGACGAGGTCGGTCTCCTCCACGAGCTGGGCCAGCTCCTCGAGGCTGGTCGGTCGCAGGAGCCTCTCAGCGGCGTACACGTAGTTCCCGGACCAGTTGGTCTCCCCCGTCTTCGTCACCGTTCGAGCCTAGTGGGGTGCTTCAGCGCGTCTCCCGGACACGGCGTCTCCGCTCGAGCCCACGACGGCGCTGGGCGGTCTCCTCAACGGAGGCCACACCCCGAAACGGTGGTCCAGCAGCACCCCGCACCGACCACCGAACCCTGAGGAGTACCGATGCAGCTCATGCGTCTCGGCCCCGCCGGTGCCGAACGACCCGTCGTCCGGCTCGACGAGATCCGCTACGTCGACGTCTCCGAGGTGTTCGCAGACTACGACGAGGCGTTCTTCGCCGGGGGGATGCTGCCACTGCGCGCGCTGGTGGACCAACAGGCCTCGGTCGGGAGGTGCGGCTCTTCGCCGACGAGCGCATCGGCTCCCCGGTCGCCCGGCCCACCAGATCCTCTGCATCGGGCTCAACTACCGCGACCACGCGGCCGAGACCGGGCAGACCGTGCCCGAGGAGCCCATCCTGTTCACCAAGTCGCCCAACACGATGGTGGGTCCCCACGACGACGTCCGCATCCCTCGCGGCGCGACCAAGACCGACTGGGGGGTCGAGCTCGGCATCGTGATCGGGCGACGGACGTCCTACCTCGACTCGGTCGAGGAGGCCCGCAACGCGATCGCCGGCTTCGTGCTCGTCAACGACGTCAGCGACGTCAGCGACGTCAGCGAGCGTTCCGGATGGAGCGCAGCGGTCAGTGGTCGACGGGCAAGTCGGCCGAGACGTTCAACCCGACCGACCCCTGGCTCGTCGCACCCGACGAGATCGACGACGTGCTGTCGCTGGGGATGTGGCTCGACGTCAACGGCGTACGCCGCCAGGACGGCTCAACCTCGACGATGGTCTTCGACCCCTACGCGATCGTGCACCACCTGAGCCAGTTCATGGTGCTGGAGTCGGGCGACCTCATCGACACCGGGACTCCAGCCGGCGTCGGCATGGACATGAAGCCGCCGGTGTGGCTCGCGCCCGGAGACGTGATGGAGCTCGGCAGCGACGGCCTCGGCACCCAGCGCCAGACCGTGGTCGGGCCACGCTGAGGTGCGTGTCTTCGTCCTGACCGCTCGGGCCCGTCGGCCGTGCTCGACGTCGAGCCGCCTGCCGCGTCCCCTGGGCACGTGTCGTCGACGTCACCCGCGTCGGCGTCTGCGGGACTGATGCCGAGATGTTTCTCCGGCGAGATGGAGTACCTCCACACCGGACTGGCCACGTATCCCGTGCGTCCCGGTCACGAGTGGTGCGGCGTGGTCTCGGCGGTCGGTGAGGGCGTGGACCCGTCGTGGGTCGGTCGTCCTACGACCGGCGACACCCAGATCGGCTGTGTTCACTGCCACCGTCGCCTCTCCGGCCGCCAGCACGTGTGTGAGGAGCGCCACGAGATCGGTCCGCGCCGCGGCTTCGACGGTGCCCTCGCCGAGCAGATGGCGGTGCCAGTCTCCGCCCTCCTGCCCCTCCCCGACTCGGTGGACGACGCTGCTGGAGCGATGGTGAGCCGGGTGGCAACGCCTTGCGCGCCGTACACGCCGCCCAGGTCGAGGCCGGTGAGCGAATGCCGGTGATCGGCCCCGCACCATCGGCCTCCTCGCGGCGCAGTTCGCGCTGGCCCAGGGGTGCGAGGTGCACGTCCTCGGCGTCACGGCGGCGTCCCTGGCCTTCGCCTCGGGCGCGGTGGACCCCCGGCCGCTCATCGCCGCCACCGTGACCCTCGACGAGGTCGACGGGGTCCTCCGCGGCCACCGGCCGGCTGATGCCGGCCCCGGACCGAAGATCCACGCCGATCCACGTACGTCCCTCCATGCACCGTGAGACGGCCATGGGCTCGATCCGCAGCCCGGTCCGACCCTCGGCGTCAGGAGCTGACGCCCCGCGACTGCGAGGGCTGGACCGCACCCTCCGGCTCCGCGGGACGGGCGAACAGCCCGGCGAGCTTGACCGAGGCCAGGCCGAGGAGACAGCCGCACAGCAGGGAAGCCAGCGAGCTGGCCCACACCCAGCCGTACGGCGTGGACAGGACCCCGCTGAACGCACCGGCACCGGCGGTCGCCGGGTCACCGAGCGCATCCACGGTGTTGCCCACACCTCCGCCTGCCGCGGCCCAGCTGTCGAGGCCGGTCGCGATCCACCAGAAGACGGTCGCGGCGAAGGCCCCGAAGATCCCTGGCACGTAGTACCAGTCACCCAGGGCCGAGGCCACCACGAGCACGAACGCGGCCACCCCCACCACCAGCGCGATGCCCCAGAAATCCGGCAGGTCGGCAATCTGCGGCGCGAGCGCCATCACCACGAGCGCGCCGAGAGACCCGATGACGGCGGCCACCACGACGTTCCTCAGGGCGGCGTTGTCTGCCCCGGCGGCGAAGAAGAACCCCCACGTGACGAAGGCCGCCGGGACGATCAGGTGGAAACTGGCCGGAAGGCCCAGGCCATTGCCCAGATCGCCCGAGGTGAACCAGTGGAAGGTGAAGTTCAGGCTGACCTCGACCCAGAGGAACGCGAGGACCGCGATCACCAGGGCGAGGGGGATAGCAGCTTTCGCACGTTCGACCATGACGAAACTCCAGTGGAATCAGGAGCCGAGGCGCACGACTGGCGTCGCCCCTCGGCTCGACTGCGGCTCCTCGAGCGCCCTGCCGGTGACCGGGTGGGAGACCGAGGGACGGCCACCGCGAGCACCTCCGACATCGTGGCCGAGGGCTCCCGCGGCCAAGGTCTCAGTTTGGGACGACGCGGGCTCGGAGGGCTATCTCGAGCGCCCCGGTCAGCCCGTGCTGGTTGCACGGGATCACGAAGAACTCGGCGAGCGGCTCTGGTCGAGGGGGCTGTCTCAGCGGACCGGGATCATCGGGCGTCGACCACTCCCGGTCCAGCAGGCTGGACAGCGAAAGGAGGGACGACTGATGATCGCCGTTCTCAACCTCGCCGTGGACGACGTCGAGCTGCGCCTCGCGACCGACCCGTCCGCTCCGGTGGATGCCGCTGGTGTCGCGGTGCGGATGGGCACTACCGAGCACCACCTGCGGCGGATGTTCTCGTCGCTTGCCGGGATGCCGCGCTCGGACTACGTACGGCGGCGGAGGTCGCTGGCCGACGGCCCACATGGTGAGCACTGGCGACCACCTGCTTGCGGTCGCCATCAGGTACGGGTGCGGCTCGACCGAAGCATTCGGGCGTGCATTTCACGCTGTTCACGGCGCCACTCCCGGCGATGTCATACGCACGCAACGCGGACCAGGTTCCACCTGACCGTCGAAGGGGCGTCCCACGGACACTCGTCTCACCACCCGGCCCACCGTCCGCCTGGTCGGCCACACCAAGCTCGTGCCACTGGTGCACGAAGGCATCAACCCGCACATCGCCGAGCTCTTCGCGTCCTTTCGGTCGGGGAGATCGTGCGGCTCAAGAGCCTGAACGACACCGAGCCAACGCGGGCGCTCTCGGTCAGCGACGGCCACGACGTGGTTCCCCTCCCAGCCGTGGCTGCTCCGCCCCGGGCCCGAGACCGTCGCGTTGCTCGACGTCGACGCGGACGCCGCCACCGCGACCTGTGAACTCTGGCTGCCGGTCGAAGCCAGCAGCGGGGACTGCGCCTGCTGCACGAGGGCGGACACGAAGCACCTGAGCCTCCCCGGAGCTTGCCAGGGAGGCTCAGGTTCAAGAGGGCTGGAGCCGACGTTCCCGTCGGCTCGGCTTGTGCTGCGTAGAAGTCTTCGTCATTCTGCGAAGACCTCTTGGTTGGTTGGTGGAGCTGGCGGGAATCGAACCCGCGTCCTGTGGCGCCGTACCAGGTCTTCTCCGGGTGCAGTTCGTGATATCGATTTTCTCGGCCCCGGCACTCCCACGAACAGTGTGCCGACGGGCCCAGTCAGGATTAAGTCCCGATCAACCCTCCTGACAGGAGGTGATCAGCAAGTCCCCTAAATGAGGCCAGGGTCCGGGACGGAGACGGATGCCCGGTCTGACCCTTCGGTCACTGCTCAGGCAGCGAGAGCGAAGTCGTTGCGATTAGATTCGGCAACTATAGGTTCCAACGAACGTTTACGAGATGACGTTGGCTTCTCGACCCGCTTCTCCTGGGACTAACGTCCTCAGTCGAAACCAATCAGCCCCTCTTGAGTTGTTCTGCGGTCAGTCTAGGGGTGAACGGCGACAGACTCACCTTCATTCCGCGCCGGGGTGCTGGAGGCGGCCCCGGGGAGCTCGCCAGACATGCGAATGTCGCCCGTGTGCAGACAGACCGCTCCACCAGTCGCTGGCGCCACATTCGCATGTTCGTGCTGGCCCCCCTGCTGGCGATCTCGCTCGCCTCTCCCGCGGTGGCGGTCACTCCCCCGCCGGTCGCACCGCTCCTCATCGGGCCGGACGTGGACTACCAGCTCGGCGGGACCCGCGGGGTGCCGGCCAACGTCGGGACCGTGGTGCGCGACCGTACGTCGACGCCGCTCGCGGTCACTGCAACGTCTGCTAGGTCAACGGCTTCCAGACCCAGGCCGACGAGGCATCGTTCCGGAAGAGGCGGATGGGGCTGGTGCTCAGGCGCAAGGGTCGTCCGGTGGTCGACGCGGCGTGCGCGAGTGGTGCTGAGACTCAGGCGGGCGAGCCGAACAGCTCGACACCGTTGTCCCAGCAGACCCGGCGCAGCCAGTCCGCGCCCAGTCCCGGGTGGCGCTCGCCCAGGCGGGTGAGGCCCGCGAGCTGCTCGAGGTAGGGATAAGGAATCGTCGGGAAGTCGCTGCCCAGCAGCACCTTGTCGCCGAGGTCGGCGAGGCGCGGCAGGAGGTCCTCGGGGTACGGCGCGTCCTGGTCGAAGAACTCGGTGAAGACCATCGTGGTGTCGAGCCGCGTGTGCTCGTGGGTCTCGGCCAGGGTGAGGAACTCGTCGTACTCCGGCGCCCCCATGTGGGCGACCACGACCGGGAGCCGCGGGTGTCGCTCCAGCAGGCGCTCGAGGTGCTGGGGTCCAGTGAACTCGTTGCCGACCGGGCCGGAGCCGACGTGGATGACGGTCGGGATGCCGGCGTCCTCGATCAGCCCGAACGCCTCGTCGAGCAAAGGGTCCTCCAGCAGGAACTCCCCCACCTGGGCGTGCAGCTTGAAGACCTCGACGCCGGCCTCGATCAGGTCTCCGACGTACGCCGCCGCCTGGGGTTCGGGGTAGAACGTCGCAGACCACAGGCACTCGGGGATCGGCGCCGCGAAGTCGCGGGCCCAGTCGTTGAGGTAGGTCGCGATGCCGGCTCGGTGGGCGTAGGGCAGCGCGGAGAACCGTCGTACGCCGAGGGACCGGAGCTGCTCGACGCGTTCGTCGTGACTGCCGCGGTAGCGGATGGGCCAGTCCCGCCCGATCTTCGGGCCAGCCTGGTCGAACTGGGCGTAGACCTTGGCCTGCACGTTGGGTGGCAAGAAGTGGACGTGGACGTCGAAGAGGCCTGGTAGTCCGAGGTCCTGCCAGAACGTACGGGTCGCCTCGGCCGGCTCTTCCCCAGGCGGCTGGTCGACCGCGGTCACACGACGCCCTTGAGCTGCCTGCCCAGCGCCTGCTGCTTCTCGCGGTTCGCCTGCTTCTCGGCCAGCGCGTGCCGCTTGTCGTAGGTCTTCTTGCCGCGGGCGAGGGCGATCTCGACCTTGGCCCTGCCGTCCTTGAAGTACAGCGAGAGCGGGATCAGTGTGAAGCCCTTCTCGTTGACCTTGCTCTCCAGCTTGTCGATCTCGTGTCGGTTCAGCAGCATCTTGCGGACACGTCGCGGCTCGTGGTTGGTCCAGGTCCCTTGGGTGTACTCCGGGATGTGGACCCCGTGCAGGAAGGCCTCACCGCCGTTGATCTCGGCGAACCCGTCGACCAGGGTCGCGCGGCCGGCCCGCAGGGACTTGACCTCGGTGCCGACGAGCACGAGACCGGCCTCGAAGGTGTCGTCGATGTGGAAGTCGTAGCGCGCCTTGCGGTTCTGCGCGATGAGCTTCTGCCCCTTCTCCTTCACCATGCCCCCATTCTCTCAGCAGCCGGCAAGTGGATAGCCCGCGGGACAAAGCGGGCGGGGTCAACGGGTACCCGGGGAATCCTGCACCCCTCAGAGGTACCCCATCGGGTCCACCGGTCGCCCGTCGAGCAGCACGGTGAAGTGCAGGTGGCAGCCGCTGGACCACCCGGTGCTCCCGGCGTACCCCACGACCTCGCCGCGCTTGACCCGCTGGCCGGTCGAGGCCCGGTAGGAGGTCAGGTGGTTGTAGACCACTGTCATGTTCTTGCCGTTGACCCGCCCGACGTCGAGGTAGAGGCGGTTGCCGTAGACGCTGGAGTAGACCCGGCTGATGACGGTGCCGGCGCCGGCCGCTCGTTCCGGCGTACCGCAGGGGGCGCTGAAGTCGGTGCCGTCGTGCAGGCCCCAGTAGCCGTAGAGCGGGTGCACCCGGTAGCCGTACGGCGAGGTGACCGCGCCCGGCACCGGCCGGTAGAGGAAGCCCCCCGTGTTGCCGCGGTAGCCACGTCGCTGCCTGGCCGCGCGCTCGATG